>DASXOZ010000043.1 GCA_036493895.1 Candidatus Binatia bacterium
CGCATCGTCGCGGCCGGCAGCGACGATGAGATGAGGTCGGTCGCCGGCGCCGGCGCGAGCGTCGTCGATCTGGACGGCGCGACGGTGCTGCCCGGATTCGTCGACACCCACCCTCACCTTTTTCACTTCAGCCTGCTCGAATACCCCCTCGTAAAGCTCTGGGACGCCGCGTCCCACGACGACATCGTCCGTCGCATTGCCGCGCGCGCCGCGAACACGCCGCCGGGACAGTGGATCATGGCAACGCCGGTCGGCGAGCCGCACTATTTTCTGCGCCGCTCCTGGCGCGATCTGGCCGAAGGAATGCTTCCCGACCGCCGCGTCCTCGATCGTGCGGCGCCCGATCACCCTGTGTGGATCCAGGCGTGGGGACCGACGACGCCGAACATCTGCGTGTTCAACTCGCCGGCGCTTGCAGCGCTCGGCATCGACCGCGCGACCGCTCCGCGCCAGAGCAACGTGTGGATCGAGACGGATGGCAACGGAGAGCCGACGGGGCGCCTGTCGGGCCCGGTCAACACCTACTATACCGGCGATCCGTGGATGGACGAGCTGCTGAAGAAAGTTCCGCTGCTCGATCCGTCGATCGCGGTGCCGGCTACGCTCGACGGCGTCGCGCGCTACCACGGTCTCGGCGTCACGACGATCTACGAGGGCCACGTCATGGGGCAGGCCGAGATCGGCCTCTTCCAGGCACTGCGCGCGATGGACCAGCTGAAGATGCGAGTGCTGACCTCGCTCGAAGCCGAGCAGTACTCGATGCCGTGGCAGAAGCCGATCAGCGACGAAGAGTTCGTCGCGAATCTGAGGCTCTCGCTCGAGATGACCTCTCTTGGCGACGACCTGCTGCGCCACGGCGGCATTACGCTGTCGCGGGGTGGACCGCTCGGTCCGGGATTCCTGCGAATGCGCGAGCCGTACTTCGGGCCTTACGGCGAGCTCACGCGCGGGCGCGAATTCGTCCCGCGCCATCGCGAGAACCTGGCACTCGAATTCTGCTCTGCCCACGACCTTCGGCTGAACTTCATCGGTGCCGGCTATGCCGATCACGATGATTTCCTCGCCAATGCCGAGGCCCTGGCGGCAAAAACCCCGATCTCGCACCGGCGCTGGATCCTGCAGCACAACTACCTGTGCACCGCCGAGCACGCGCGCCGCTACGCCGCGCTCGGCTTCGTCGTGACGACCAGCATGTCGTTCTCGTGCGCGAAGGGAGACCTGTTCGAAAAACGCGTCGGCCAGCACGTATGGGCGGACCTCGTTCCGCTTCGCCGCCTGCTCGATGCCGGCCTTCTGGTCGCGGCCGGAAGCGACTGGGGCCCGAAAAACATCTTCGAGCACATCGCGCTGGCGCAGACGCACGAGTTCTGGGGAAGCGGCCGCCGCAACGACGGTCCGGCCCAGAAGATCGGCCGCGAAGAGGCGGTGCGCACGTGGACCTGCGACGCCGCGCGCGCTCTCGGCTGGGAGGGAATCGGCGCTCTGGCGCCGGGCAACCATGCCGACCTCGTGATCGTCGACCGCGACATTCTCGAATGCCGCATCGAAGACCTCGCCGCGACGCGCGTGCTTCGCACCGAGCTCGGTGGCGAGACGGTGCACGACGCCGGGGTGCTGAAAGCCGGCTAAGTCTTCGCTACTCAGCCCGTAGGGGCGATGTTCGTGCGGCAGACGTGGCATCCGGACCCGCCGCTCACGAGCTCGCGGCGCGGGTGCCCGACCGACTTTCCCGCTCAGCCGAAGGACTGCGGCGCCGCCGACTTCGCAAACGAAGATGCGACGATGCTGCGACACATGCGGAACGGCTCGAGGAACTGGCCGCCGATGCCGGTCGGCAGCGTCGTCTCGGAGCCGACCATCACCGGCGGGCGTCGCAATGCCTGGCGATAGTGCGTGCCGAACACGACGTCCCAGATCATCGTGTTCTCGCCGTAGTTGTGGTTGCCTTCGGCCAGCACGCGCGAGTGGTGCCAGCGGTGCACGCCGGGCGTGTTGAAGATCCAATCCAGCCAGCCGCAGCGCATCTCGACATTGCAGTGCGAGAGCATCCCGACGAATGTCGTGAAAATCGCCAGCCACACCATCATGTCCTCGGGCGCACCGGCCAGCACGAGCAGCGGAATCGAGAACACGATCATCACGAAGCTGTCGATCGGATGCACGCGCCCCGAGTTCATCCACCACAGGCGCCGGACCACGTGATGGACGGCGTGATAGGGCCAGAGCGCCGGGATTTCGTGAAAGAGACGGTGGCCCCAGTAGGCGCCGAAATCCCCGATCGCGACGACAAGAGCAATCTGCGCGGGCACGGGCCACGACACCGGCCACACCGATCCGCCGGCATGTCGTGCGATCCACTCGGCGACCCCGACCAACGCCGCCAGCACCAGCGCATGCGCGATCGCACCGGGAAGGCCGGAGCCGAGCAGCGTGAACACCACGTCGTGCGCGACCTCGCCGTCGTTGTCCTGCCAGAGCTCTTCGTGCGGAAACACGCGTTCGAGAAGCACCAGCGCCGCCGCAAGGAACAGGAAATCCGCGGCGACGATGAACGACCCGTCGATGCCGCGATCCAGACCGACCTTCGTGATCCAGCAACTCGCAGCTGCCAGCACGGGCCACGGCAGCGACGACAGCAGGACGCGCAATCGGTCGCGCGGCGCCTGGCGGTCAACGGCAGGCGTGACCTGCTGCACGCCGCCGCCGAGCGTTGAATGAGGGAACTGGTTCATCCCTCGGGGCATGATTCCGCCGCCCGCGTGAGGCGTCAACCCGCAAGCGGAAGGGAGCTATGCTCCGAGCCTGGCCAGTGCCTGCGCGGCCGGGCCAAACTCCGATGCCATGGCGAGCGCCGTCCGGTACTCGTGCACCGCGCCGTCGCGGTCGCCCTGGTGCTCGAGCAAAGAGCCCAGCAGGACGTGGAGCCGGAAGGCAGGTCGATCCTCGAGGGGCGGCGCCTCCAGGGCTTTCCTCAGGATTTTCTCCGCAAGCCCGGCGTCGCCGCCGGTATCGACGAGCATCTGCGCGGCATCGAAACGCGATCCGTCCGTATCGACGACGCCGGCATCGAGCAGGTGCTCCAGCGCGCGCCGTTCGCCCTCCTCCTCTCCGTGGCGCCGCAACCAATCGCCCAGCTCGTACCAGGCGGTCGGGTTTCGCGGCGCCTCGCGAGCTGCAGCTTCGTACTCGGACCTGGCTGCCGCGTCGTCCTTCCTGGCATCGGCAATCCGGCCACGAAGCGAGTGCGCGCGCGCCGGATCGATAGCGGCCACCGCATCGGCCTGTGCTTCGGCTTCCCTGAGGCTTCCGCCGACGACGGCCGGGGCTTCGATGTAGTACTCCGCCAGATCGGAGCGGGCGACGGCGTCGCGGGGGTCGAGTTCCACCGCACGCTCGAATTCGTGCCGTGCCCTCAGCGCAAGGCTGACTGCGCCGAGCCACGACGCCGACGGCGCCGCTTTCGCGTAGGCCCTGGCCAGCCACAGGTGGTACTGCGCGTTGTCGCCGGCCAGCGCCACTGCGTTCTCACAGAGCGCGATTGCCGCGGCGAAATTTCCGGAGGCGGACTGACAGCGGCAACTCAGGTTCCAGGCTTCCGCATCGCTGCTGCGATCGCGTACACGAGGAGCAAGAGCAGCCATGGCCTCGTTGATCCGACCTTCTGTCAGCAGCACTGACACGGGGGGCGGCGCGGCCACCGCGTGTGCACACGGCAGCACCGTCATCGCGAGCGCTGTCGCGGCCGCAACGAGCAGGCCACAGCCGAACGCATGGGACCGGCCGCTGCTGCACCGCTGCGGTCGCATCGGCCTTCGCGCCACTCCGCGCAGTTGCACGTTCATGAAGAGTTGATGAAGGCAGAGTCGCCATCCAGGCGTTAGTGAGCAAAGACACGGACTGCGGCGGCGTTCCCCGCAGTGGCACGGTCGCACTTTGCACGCAGCAGACTTGCGGGCCGACTCCGACGCTTCTAGAGTTTCCCGATGAAGTCGAGCGTGGCTCTGCGCGAGCCGCAAGCCGCAGACGAGATCGGCATCGTCGAAACTCTCGTCCACCGCTTCGCAAGAAATCCTCTTTCGATCCTCCTTCTCTGCGAAACCTCGTGGGAGTTGTTCCGCGCGAACGCGGTCGAAGGCGGCATCTGCTATTTCAGGGCCCATGGCACGGCAGTGGTGTGGAGCGATCCACTCTGCGCCGGTAAGGACGTCGGAGCAACGTTGTGCGAGTTTCGCGCGGCGATGAACGAAGCGGGCCTTCGCACCTGCTTCCTCGCGATCGGCGAGGATACCGCGCGCGAGTCACTCGGACGGCACAGCGCTGTGCTCAAGGTGGGCGAAGAGCCGGTGTTCGACCTCCGTACCTGGAAGCGTCCACGGGGAGACCGCGGCAAGCGCCTTCGCTGGAGCCTGAACAAGGCTGAAAAAGAAGGGATCGAAGTTACCCGTTACACACCGGCCGAGGCGCGGCAGCCACGACTCGAAGCGGAGATCCGAAGCGTGCTGGCGCAATGGCAGAGCTCGCTCGGCCGCGAGTCGACCTCGACGATCCTGCGCACGGCGCCGCTCGAGAACGCGCAGTGCAAGCAGATCTTCCTCGCGCGCCGTGCCGGACGCCTCGAAGCCGTGCTGGCGTGCTCTCCCGTCTACGGGCGCAACGGGTGGTACCTCGAAGACCTGATCCGCCTGCCGGAGTCGCCCCACGGGACGACGGAGCTGCTGACGGTGGCGGCGCTCGAGAGCCTCGCTGCGCAGGGCTTCGAGTACGCGAGCCTCGGCATCGCTCCGCTGCACGGGTTCGAGGAGCAGATCGACAGCCGCGCGCGCTGGCTCGTCGCCGCGCTGCGCCTGGTGTTCGATCGCCTCGATGCGCGCTTCCACTTCAAGGCGCTGTCGACGTACAAATCGAAATTCGGGCCGACGAGCTGGGAGCCGAGCTACGTCGCGATCTCGCCGGCGTGGCCGAGCATGCGGCTGATTCGCGCGGTGCTGGCGGTGCTCGACGCGCCGGGAGAAGCGCCCCGCACGCGCGCATCGTCGGCGATTGCAGCCGCGACGCAGGTGCCGGTCCTGGCGCGCGTCGGCGCGCTCGGACTTGCGAGCGTAAGCCTGTGGCAGCGGCTGTCGCTCGGCGGCTCGCTCGGCACTGCGTTTACAGGAGTCGGCGTGGCCGTGCTGCTGTGGGTGGTCGGAGGGCTGTTCTCGGAAGTCTGAGCGCCGTGCGTAGTCAGAACGAATAGCGCACCCCCAGCCCCGTTGGTCCCGCGATCCACTGCCACTGTTCGCGCTTCGCGCTTGCGGTGCGCGCTTCGCCGAACGTGCTGCGATAGTCGTTCCAGTCGCCGATCGGGCGCGACGGCTCGGTCCAGACCTGCAATTCGCTGACGACCTCGTTGACGGCGAACGAAGTGGCCCCGCGCGTGCGGTCGCCGAAGGCCCCCGCGACGATGGCGGTGTGGCCGCCGCTGACGGCGAGGTTGATCAGATGCTCCGACCAGCCATAGCGATCCTGCGCCTGCTCGGCCGCCGCGGCGAGTTCCTTTTCGGCGACCTCAAGGCGTTTCGCGCACTGCTCCCCGTTTTGCGCAGGCATCGAAGAGGAAGCCTGCGCGCCGCGAAGAGCCACGCGGTCGTCGAACAGCAGGTCGGCGATTCCCGCGACCGACTCGATCGCGCCGAGGTACTCGTCCGCCTGGGCGCCGTGATCTCGTGAGGTTGCGCCCTGCACCGCCTCGAACGCGGTTCCGATCACGAACACCGTCATCCAGCCTTCCCACCACCACCGCTCGTGCGGGCGAACGGCGTCGAGGCGCGATTCGAGGAACACGAGGCGCGCGCGCGTCGCGGCGTCGCAGGCCTCCAGGGGATCCTTCTGTGCGAGGACGGGACCAGGCAGCGACAGCAGAGTGACCACGAACACGGCCACTGCCGTATTTCGCCGGATTCGAAAACGTCCCATTGGCAGACAAACGAAGCACAGGTCCTGATGCGAGTCGAAGCGCGCTCGCTTCAGCGACGCTGCCGCGTCAGCTCGGCCAGGGTCTCGACGTGCCTGGTGTGCGGGAACAGCGCGTAGGGGGTCAGGCGATCGAGCCGCATTCCTGATCGCGTGACGAGCTCGGCAACGTCGCGGGCAAGCGAAAGCGGGTCGCAGCTCACGTACAGCAGGAGATCGGGGGCGAGCACTTGTCTCGTCTCAGGGTCCAGTCCCATTCTCGGCGGATCGACGATCACGCAGTCGGCCCCTTGCAGGATCCCGTGCGCCGCGGCCGCCTGCCCGGTTGCAATCTTCACTTTCGCGCGCCGGTTTTCCGCGAGCGCCGCCACACCGAGCTCGAGCCCTCGAAGACCCGTCGCACTCGCTTCGTTGAATCGCAGCTCGCGTGAGCGGCCCACCAACCCGAGCCCGATCGCACCGACTCCGCAATGCAGCTCGGCGACGACGAGGCCCGGCGCCACTCTCGAGTGCAGGTCGCAGACCAGTCGCTCGGCAAGATCGAGGTTGCTCTGACCGAAGGCACCGGGCGGGAAGAACAGCGTGGCGCCGGCAAACTTCTCTTCGACGGCCTCGTCGCCAGTGATTCGTTTCCACCGCGGACCGAAGATCGTGTTCGACCTCTCGTCGTTACCGTTCCACCAAAGACCGTGCAGCCGGTCGCCGAGAACGTCGACGAGAGCAGAAGCGAGCGGAAGCGCCGACTCTTCGCTTGGATCGTTGCAGACCAGCGTGATCTGTACGCGACCGCTCGTCCTTTCGACGACGATCTCGACGTAGCGCAGCAGGCCGGCGTGCGTGCGTTCGGAATACGGGCGCGTGCCGCTGCGTCGGATCGCGTCGCGGATCGCGCGCGCGGCATCGTTGATGCGTGGGTGATGGATCCGGCACCTCGGGATATCGACGATGGCGTGCGATCCTTCTTCGAAGATGCCGAGCTTGGGCGAGGAGGCGCGGCCACGCACCGCCAGGCGCGCGCGGACGCGAAACTCGAGTGGATTGCCCTCGACGACGGCATCGAGGCGGGCGCCGTGCTCGCGGGCAAGCTCTTGGAGCGCCGAGGCTGCTTCGATGCCGATTCCGGCATGGCCGTAGCGAGGACAGCCGGGGCACGGAGGCCGGTGGGAACAGGCGGGAATCCTCATTGCAATGCCGCCGCAGCGGCGACGCGCCGTTTCGCGGCGGGGAGGCGCGGGCGTTGATAGCGCGAACCCTGGGTCAGGTACACACTGAACAGCATATGACCGCCGACTCCCCGATCCGCTTTCGTTGCGGCGATCTCGAGCTGGACGGCCGCATTACGCTGCCGCCGGGCGCGACTCGCTCCTGCGTCGTCTGCCATCCTCACCCGCTCTACGGCGGCGACATGCACAACAACGTCGTCGTGGCCGTCTGTGACGCGCTCGCCGACGCGGGCGTTGCAACGCTGCGCTTCGACTTTCGAGGCGTCGGCACCAGCGAAGGCACCCATTCCGGCGGCGCAGCCGAGACCGAAGACGCGGCCGCCGCTGTCGCTGCGCTTGCGAGCGCGAGCGGAACGCAGCCCGTCCTTGCAGGGTATTCCTTCGGCGCTGCGGTCGCGCTTCGCGTCGCGGCGGGTGCGGGCGCGTCGTCGCTTCGCGCCGTCGCAGCCATCGCGCCGCCGCTGTCGATGATGGACACCGCGTTCGCCTCGTCGATCACGGCTCGCGTGCTGCTGGTCGCGGGCGAGCGCGACACGTTCTGTCCTGCCGCGGCGTTCGATGCATTCGTTGTCGGTGTTCGCGGCGCGGCAGCGGTGCGCATCGCCGCCGCGGACCATTTCTTCCAGGGACGCGAAAGCGAAGTGGCCTCGGCGCTGACACGGTTCATCGCCGGCACTTGAGAACGCGCGCGGCTCTGCAAATCTGGGGACCTCGAAGGCGCAAACCGCTGCGCCGCCGGAGGGCCGCATGCATCGTCCCACCGTCACCAACCTGCTGAGCCGTTTCGCCGTCCGCCCCGAGTCCGAGCTCTTCGAGCCGCTGGTTTGCAACGACCACGTCCTTTTCGAGAGGATCGTCTCGTGGGGTCACGCCACTGCGCCGGGACTCTGGTTCGACCAGCCCCGCGACGAGTGGGTGGTGCTGCTCGCCGGGGCAGCGCGGCTGCGCTTCGAGGGCTACGACAGCTGCGTGGAGCTCGAGCCCGGCGATTCGCTACTGATTCCGGCCGGCTGCCGTCACCGCGTCGAGTGGACGGCTCCAGACCGCGAGTCCGTGTGGCTCGCACTGCACTTCCGCAGCAGCGGCCAGGAGCCGCCGCGAAACTGAGAATGGTGCCTGGGAATGGTGCCTGACCCCATTCCTGTGGTGCCTGACCCCATTCGCATAGTGCCTGACCCCATACACGCTATGTAATAGGTTTGGCCCCGGATAGGGGGTTGGTGGCCGAAGGTCGGTGGTCAGGGCAGTCCGACGCGGGCGACGATCGCGTAGAAGTGGCAGGCGCTGCCGGCGATCACGAATAGGTGCCAGACCGTGTGCGCCCATGGCCGGTGCGACAGGAACGCGATGCTTCCGGCCGTGTAGGCGAGGCCACCGAGCGCCACCCACAGGACGGTCACCGGCGGAAGCGCCGCGAACACCGGCCTGCCGGCGAACACGGCGACCCATCCCATCGCAAGGTAGGTCACGATCGACAGGAAGGCGAGGCGGCCGGTGAAGAAGTATTTGAACACGACGCCAGCCGCCGCCATCGTCCAGACCACCGCGAACATCGTCCAGCCCGTCTGGCCGCCGACCCCGAGCAACAGCAACGGCGTGTACGTGCCGGCGATCAACAGGTAGATCGCGCAGTGGTCGAACACCTGCAGCCGGCTCTTGGTCAGCGGATGCGCCGCTCCGTGGTAGAGGGTGGATGACAGGTAGACCAGGATCAGCGTGGAGCAGTAGACGATGGTGCTCGGGACGGCCAGGGGCTTGCCGCTGTGGACAGCCATGCCGACGAGCACGATCGCGCCGACGACGCTGGCCGCGAGGCCGGCGGCGTGCGTGATCGTATTGAAGATTTCCTCGCGCCGGGGGCGCATGGCAAGGCTGCTCACGGGGATCCTGCTCGGGTTGGAAACGATTTGCGAAGCCGCAGCACGGGGCGGCGGTCGCGGGCGACGAATCTACCCCGTTCGCGCCGCCCGCGTCCAGAACATTCGCCGACATTCGCTCAATCGGCGGCGTTCGATGCTGGGAATGTTCGCATGAATGCAACGCGTCGTCGCGTCGTACTCGTCGGCGCCGGACACGCGCACATCGAGGTGTTGCGGCGCTGGAGCCTCGCCGCTCCGCCGGGCGCGACACTGACGCTCGTCGTCGACCGTGATTGCGCGACGTACTCGGGAATGGTGCCGGGCGTGGTCGCCGGCGATTATCGCGTCGACCAGGCCGAAATCCCTGTCGCTCCGCTGGCTTCGCGCGCCGGCGCCGATCTCGTCATCGACGTTGCCGCGCGCATCGACGCGCGATCGCGCACCGTCGAGACCGCCGGCGGCCGCGCCATCGCGTACGACGTCGCGAGCATCGACATCGGCTCGAGCGTGGCAGGGCTGGACCTGCCCGGCGTGCGCGAGCACGCGCTGGCCACACGGCCCGTCGCTCACCTCGCTGGTGAGATCGACCGGTGCCTCGCCGCGCGATCCGGCGTTGCCACGCGAGTCGCAGTGGTCGGCGGGGGTGCCGCCGGCGTCGAGTTGTCATTCACCCTCGAGGCGCGCCTGGCGCACTTGGGGTCGCGTCGCGAAGTCTTCCTCATCTGCGAACGCGAAGGACTTCTGCCGACGTATCCCGCTCGGGTACGCGCCGTCGCGGCCCGGCTGGCGAGCAGGCGAGGCATCCGCATCGAGGCTACGCGGCGGGTGACTGCAGTGAACGAGCACGGGCTCGTCTTCGAGGACGGGACCCTGCCAGCCGAACTCGTCGTGTGGGCCACGGGCGCAGCTCCCCCTGCCCTGCTGGCCGACAGTGAGCTTGTGCGTGACGCGCGCGGCTTCGTGCGCGTTGCACCGACTCTCGAAGTAGTCGGCCAACGCGGGTTGTTCGCGGTCGGCGATTGCGCCTCGATCGACGGTGCCGAATGGGTACCGAAAGCCGGCGTGCACGCGGTGCGGGAAGCTCCGGTCCTCGATGCGAATCTTCGCGCCGCCCTGGCCGGACATCCGCTGCAGCACTATCGACCGCAGCGTGATTTCCTTTCTCTGATCAATCTCGGGCACCGCCGCGCGCTCGCCGCCAAATGGGGCTTCGTCGTGACGGGACGTCTGCTGTGGCTGCTGAAGGACAGGATCGACCGCGGCTTCGTCGCGAAGTACCGCGTCTGAGGCGAGTGTGCAGCTTCAGAATGTCGCGGCCGCGAGGCGGCGGACTCAGGCTGCGGCGGCCGCCCAGCGGCGGTGGTGCGGAAGCTCGTCGTCGAGCCAGAACGCATCGTCATCGGTGACGACGAGCATCTCTTCGAATTTGGCGCCGGTCTCGCCGCGCGCGACGTGCGGCTCGACGGCCCAGATTCCGCTCTGCAGCGGGCAATCGCTCTGGCGCGTCGCGTTCCAGTTCGGCGTGAAGGAAGCCGCGGCGTTGGCCGCGACGAACGAATACGCGAAGAAATAACTGACCGGCAGCGGCGCGAGTCCCCAGATTCTCTGGCCTCCGAGCCAGCCACCGAGACTGCGCGTCACCCGGTGGCCCAGCACTTTTCCGATGTGTTTCTTGTGGCAGTTCTCGAAGCCGGCCTCGCGGATCAACACATCGATTTCGCGCGCGACCTCGCGCATGTTCGCACGCTCTCTTGCGCGCTCGAGAATGTGCGTGCGGCAGTGCGCGAGCAGCGCATCGGCCTCGCGGAACGTCGCCGTGTCGGCGCCGGGACGCGGCACCGCGAGCGAGCAGTCGATCATGAATCCGTCGAGCAGCGGCGCGGCATCGACAATGAGCGCGTCGTCTTCGCGAAGCACGCGATCGGTTGGCAACGCGCCAAGCTCGCCGAAGTCGCCGGGGTAGGTCGTCCGCTCTCCGAACAGCGCGACAGGAACGTGGAAATAAGTCGTCACGCCCTGGCCGCGAAACTCGCGCCGCAGCTCCCGTGTCGCTTCTTTTTCGCTGATGCCGGGCTCCAGCGTCGCAGCCACGCGCTCCAGCGTCGCGAACACCTGGCGCTGCAGCGTGCGAAATCGCTGGAGCTGCTCCTGCGTGAATGTGTCGGCCTGGACCCACATAGCTGAGGCGCGCTCTTGGCGCGGGGGCGGCGCGGTTGCAACAGTCCCGGCCGATAGCGACGTCCGCGCGCTGGAAGCGGCTGGTGCGCGGCCCGCGGCAACTGAAACTCGGCGCGGCCCGCACGGGCCGGCCACCGCGGCGCGACGGCAGCAGCGACTTCTCGGCGTTCCCGGCTGACGTCCGCCGTGATCTGCAGTTTCCCGCAAGCCATCGGACGGCGTAAACGGGAAGGCGATGGCGATTTTCGCTGCCCTTGCCGCCGCGTTCCTGTTCGGCATCAGCGCTCCGCTGGCCAAGGTGTTGCTGCGGACGATCGACCCGTGGGCGCTGGCCGCGCTGCTCTACCTCGGCTCGGGATGCGGCCTCGTGCTGCTCCGGGCGCTGCGCGGTCGCTTCGCGGTCGAGCTCGATCGCGAACAGTGGCGATGGCTCGCGATTGCAACTGCGATCGGGGGCGTCGTGGCTCCGATCCTGCTGATGTCGGCGCTGCGGCAGATGCCTGCTTCCGAAGCGTCACTGCTGCTCAACGCCGAAAGTGTGTTCACTACGCTTCTGGCGTGGCGATTTTTCGGCGAGAACGCAGGCGCGCGCGTCGCGGCCGGGCTCGTCGCGATCGTTGCCGGGGCCGTCGTGATCGGCTGGCCCACCAATGCGCAAGCCGGCATCGGCGGCGTGGTGCCGACTCTGGCCGTGCTCGGCACCTGTCTTGCGTGGGCCCTCGACAACAACCTCATGCGAAGGGTTTCGCTTGCCGACGTCACCGACGTCGCAATGCTTCGCGGCCTTGCGGCCGGCACCACCAACCTCGTGCTCGCGTTCGCGCATGGAGCGTCGCTGCCGGAACCGTCCGGCGTCGCCTCCGCCATGACGCTCGGCTTCTTCAGCTACGGCGGAAGCCTCAGCCTCTACGTGTATTCGCTTCGCCACCTCGGTGCGGCGCGCTCCGGCGCCTGTTTCGCAGTGGCGCCGTTCTTCGGTGCGGCGATCGCGCTGCTGCTGCTGCACGAGCCGCTGACGGCGGCGCTGGCCGTGAGCGCGATCCTGATGGCGGCCGGCGTCGCGCTGACCGTCGCCGAGCCCCACGCCCACCAGCATACCCACGAACGGATGGAACACGTTCACGAGCACGTGCACGGCACTGGTGACCTCCACCACGAGCACGTGCACGAGCCGCCGGTCCCCGCCGGAACCCGGCACAGCCACCCCCACCGTCACGACAGACTTACGCACACCCATCCGCATTTCCCGGACGCCCACCACCAGCACGTGCACTGACCTCCGCGCCGTTGGCAGGGCTGGGAATTTCGCTGTGTTGACGAGCACTTCGCGGTCGGGCAGGCGCCCCCGTCGTGGCCATGTTCACGAAATCGTCATCCCGTTTAGGGTATCGTGGTTCGGATGTCCTCCCCCCCCGCCGGGCGCCTGCAGCGGTTCACCAAGGCACTTCGTCCCAATCGGCTGGTCAAGATCCTGAGCGGCGCGGCCGCCGTCTGGCTGCTGCTTCCCGATGACGGTACGGACGCCAGGGCGATCCACCGCACGTTTTCGCGTGAGGTCTGGCGCGACACCGGACTGGTCGAAAAGGCGATACTGGCCTTCGGCCTGCTGCTGTGGATCCCGACCAGCGCCGTGCTGATCGTGCTGTGCACCCGCAAGGCGGGCGCCCGCGTCCGCAGCCGCAGCGGGAAAAGCATCGCACGCCAGATGGCCGAGCAGGCGCGACTGGCCTTCGCCTTCGGCATCCCGGCACCTTGGTACTACGTCTTCGAGTTCCACGACGACGCCAAGCGGGCCCGCGCGCTGGAATACCTCTACCGCCAGGAGACCAAGGACGCGCTGTACGACCTCATGCGCGAGCGCCTTTCGC
>DASXOZ010000044.1 GCA_036493895.1 Candidatus Binatia bacterium
GAACTGTGTTGCTCACGTCGGCTTACTCCGTTTCCTGTGGGTGACTTCCAAATCGGCGGCAGGCGTTCGGTCCGACGGCGCTGCATGCGCTCTGGTTCTCGGTGGTTCTGCGTCGGTTCGGGCCGTGTGACCAGTATAAAAGTTCGCCGAATCTGACCGAAGGCCCCCTGTGATCAGCGGACAGAACTGGCCGGTCAACAGGCTTTGCCCGGGATTTTCCAAAAATTGTGCCCCACGTCACTTTTGCGACTGGATTTAGTCCTGGCCAGGGTACAAATGACGGGCCAGCAGGGTGCCACCCGAAATCGGCCGGCGCGTCTTCGTCCATGCGCACAACGGACTGATCTCACTGCTTTAGTTGCTGCGGGGCCGCGTAATCCTACGCAGGGTTCCCGCAGCCCGTACGATTTTTTTGCGACGACTCAGCAATTTTCCAGGAGGCTTCGATGTCTCGTCCTGCATCCGGTTCGTGGTCGAAAGCGGAGGTTGCGCGCCTCCTTGCTGTGGCGACTTTGGTCCTGCTGGCTCCGGCCAGCGCCCGCGCGGGCCACAACGATAAGAACAACGGCGGCGGCGGCGGCGGAGGAGGGCACCAGCAGCAGCAACAACCCCCGCCCCAGCAGCCGCAGCACAACAACGTCCAGCAGCCGCAACAGCACAACAATCAGCCCCAGCAGCAGCGCAGCAACTTCCAACAGCCACAGCAGCAACAGCACGGAAACTTCCAGTCGCCGTCGACGAACCACGGCGGCCAACAGCAAGGGCAGCAGGGCGGTGGTTTCCACTTCCAGACCCCGCAGCAGGCTCAGTCGGGACATCAGGGGAACAACGCGGGACAAGGTGGCCACGGCGGCTTCCAGTCCCCGCAACAGGCGCAGTCCGGACATCAGGGGAACAACGCGGGACAAGGTGGCCACGGCGGCTTCCAGTCCCCGCAGCAGGCTCAGTCACGACATCAGGGGAACAGCGCGGGGGAAGGTGCCCACGGCGGTTTCAAGTCTCCGCAGGAGGCTGAGTCGGGACATCAGGGGAACAAGACGGGGCACGGGCAAGACAATCAGCCGGGGCATGGCGCTGAGGCCGCCGGCCATGGCCATGACAATCAGGCGGCCCATGCCAACGAGCCGGCGGGACGCAACGAGGCGGCCGGACATGGTCACGACAATCAGCCGGGCCATGGCAACGAAGCCGCCGGACGTGACCGTGAAAACGATCACGGCCGCGGCAGTGACAACACTCCCGGTCACGGCCACGACAATGAGGCTGCGGGTCATGGCCGCGACAATCAGCCGGGCCATGGCAACGAAGCCGCCGGACATGACCGTGAAAACGATCACGGCCGCGGCAATGACAACACTCCCGGTCACGGCCACGACAATGCGGCTGCGGGTCATGGCCGCGACAATCAGCCGGGCCATGGCGCCGAGGCCGCCGGACATGCTCAGAAGCCCCAACGCACCGAACGCCAGGTCGCGATGAAAAACGGGATGCAATCCAAGGTGCAGGTCGACAATCGCGGCCGTACCAGGGCCATCCAGACGAAAGACTCCAAGGGAGATCAGCTCCAGGTCCGCAATGGTCTTCGCCGCGGCGACCGCACCGTCGAAAAGCGCGGAGCCGACAACCAGCGTATCGTCAGCACCGGGCGTGGTCGCGGATTTACCGAGCGCAGCTACTCGGTCAACAACAAGTACCACGAGAATGTGAAGTACGTGCAGCGCACGTACGTTTCCGAAAACGTCACCAACGTCTATGCCTACCGCACGGCGGTCTGGAACGGCGATCCGTACTACGTTTACGCGCCGACCTACTACTACCGTCCGGCGTACTATGAGTGGGCTGCCGACCCGTGGGCCGTACCCGTCCAGTACACGTGGGGGTGGCAGGATCCCTGGTACGGTTACTACGGCGGCTATTTCACGCCTGCACCGGTCTATCCGACCGCATCGCTGTGGCTGACCGACTACCTGCTGGCGCAAAGCCTGCAGGCTGCTTACGCGGCGCAGGCCGCGGCAGCCGCGGCGCCTGTCGATGCGGGGTACGCCGATCAGGGCGGATCCGCAGATCAGGGTGGTTACGCAGATCAGGGCGGTGGCGATCAATACGCGCAGCAGGGCAGCAACGACCAGTACGCGGGAGATCAGGGAAATAATGGGCAGGCTGCGGCAGCGCCGAAGCCCAAAGCTGCTCCGGCTCCGGTCGCGCTCTCGCCCGAAGTCAAGCAGATGATCGCCGACGAGGTCGCGGCCGAGATCAAGAAGACTCAGGCCGCTGCGACGCAGCCGGACGGCGGCGGCGTGGCGTGGGGATCCTCGGACAAGCCTCCTGTGCTCGATCCGACGCTGCAGGTTTTCGTCGTCTCGGACACGCTGACGGTCTCTACGGCCGATGGCAACGAGTGCGACCTGACGGCCGGCGATGTTCTCTACCGCATCGACGACGATGCCGATCCCGACAACACACTCGGCATGAAGGTCACCGCGAGCAAGGGCAACGATTGCGCGGTTTCGTCCAAGCCGCGTGTGCAGGTCGCCGACCTGCAGGAGATGCACAATCACTTCCGCGAGCAGCTCGACGGTGGTCTGAAGACGCTGGCCGCCGGCGGCAAGGGCCTGCCGCCGGCGCCGGATACAGCCACCGTACAGGGCGAAGTCGCGCCGCCGCCGGCCGATACGGACGCGACGGCCGAAGTGAACAACGTCCATGACGAAGGCGACTCGGTCGACAAGGACGTCCAGCAGGCAGCTGCTCAGCAGTAGCAACATGCGCCGCGGGACCCTCGCGAGCGGCAGTTCGCCGCTCGCGAGGGTTGCCGGCGTCGAGGTTCAAAAACGGCGCGCTACGGTAGCGCAGCCCGGATAGTTCGCTGCCCCTCGGGGAAGGAGGGACCATGAGAATGAATCGATGGCTTACGGTCGCGTTGCTGGTGATCTCGGGATGCTCGACGACCACGATGACCGTGCAGAAAATGCGTCCGGCCGAAGTGGACATGGGCCGCTATCACTCGATCCTCGTCACCGCGGTGGAAGGGGACAACGGGTCATTCACGGAAAGCCTGGCGCGCGCGATTCTCAACTCCGGCAAGTTCAAGGTGGTCGACAGTGGCGCCAGCGATGCGATCCTGACCGGTGAGATGAGCGACCACTCCTACAACCAGACCAATGACAGCAAGGCGGGAACCTGCTTCGACGGCAAGCAGACCTACGACTGTTACGCCCAGAAGGTCATCGGAAACTGGAGCACCAAGGCATCGATCCGACTGAAAGACACGCGGTCGAAAAGCCTCGTCGCAAGCAAGGCGCTGAGTGCGGACAAGGTCAAGAACCATTCGGTCAACACGCAGGATAACACCCAGTACCCGGACCCGGATTGGGACGTCAACAGCGTGTTCTCTGATCTCGAGGGGCAGATGATCGCCGATTTCATGCGGTCGATCGCGCCGTACAGCGTTCCGGTCCAGGTCGAGCTGTACACGGATTCCGGTGCGCCCGGCCTCGAGCGCGGCGTCGAATATGCGAAGCACGGAGATTGGAACAACGCGATCCAGGTCTTCCGGGACGCCGCCACCCAGGTCGACTCGTCACCGGACGCGAAGGCCGAACTCAAGGCGCGCTGCCATTACAATTACGGGATCGCCCTCGGTTACAGCGGCACGGATTTCACGGGCGCGGATCGCGAGCTGGCCACGGCAATCAGCATCAAGCCCACGGACGTGTACTACAAGGAGCGCACGAAAATCCAGGGCTTCAAGCACGACGACGACGCCCTGAAGAAGCAGGAGACTGCATCTGCCCCGAAGGGGCACGCGAAGCCGAAGCACTGACCGGCGGCGACGAGGAGAAGCCGCCTGCGCGCCGGCGCGGGCACCATTCTCGTCGCGCGCGCAACTCGCCTTCCGCAGCACCTCAGCGTGCGGCGTCGGCGTTGGCCTGCGCAGAGGCCGCGGCGTCGATCTTCTGCGTCTCTTTCGTCGCCTCGACAGTGGAGTTGCGCGAGGCAACTCGCATAACCAGGACTGCCATTACTCCAACCACTAGCGCGGCGGCAGCGATGATTGCGATCGTAAGCGGTGCAGGACCGGTGGGCCTGGGACGCGTCTCCACTTCACTGCGGATCGTGGCCGGCTGCACGACGGTCTTGTCATTCGAACCAACGGCTGTGCTGGGTCCCGGCTGGCGGCCCGCATCCTTCGCGCGCTCGGCTGCATCCGCCTCTCGCCTGCGCTGGTCGGCATCGCGCTCGTCCTGTTGCGCCCGCTGACGTAGCGCGATCTCCCGGGCTTCCGCCTCGAAGCGCTTGCGTTCAGCCTCGCGAGCCTCCTCGTCCAGTCGCTGCTTTTCGGCTTCGCGAGCTGCGGCTGCCCGCTTCTCCTGCTCGATGGCAGACTTGATGCGCTCGCTGGCGGTGGCTCGAAGCGCGTTGACGAGGGAACGAAGATCCTCCGGGGGAGGAATCTCTTCTGCCTGCTCGAGGATGCTCAGGCATAGCGGAGCGTCGCCTTCGTCCAGCGCCGCGCGTGCGTCGTCGATGAGGTCCCGCGCGAGTTGCTGCTTGCGCCGGGTCTGCTCGATGTCCTTGGCGCGCTTCAGAAGGCCCTGAACGAGAAGATGCTCGGGAACCTGCTCGAGCACGGCGTTGCATGCCGCGATCACCTCGGCGGTGCGTCCGTCGCGCAGCATCGCTTCGGCGGCATGCACCTGCGGCTCGAGCGCATCGGCGCGCTTGAGCTGCTGGCGCAGGTGCGCGAGCTTTTCGACGATTTCGTCGTCGAGCTTACGCAGGGTTTCCAGGCGCACCGAGCGCGGCGTCAGACTCGCTGCCTGGGACGAATTCGTCCCGATGCGGCGAGCGAATGCCGATTCGAGCTCGTTCAGCTCCCTGGTCAGCGGCTTGAGCTTGTCGCGAAGCTGGTTGGCTTCGTATCGGACACGAAGCTGCAGGTCTTCGAGTTCTCCTTTCATCCAGCCAAGATCCTGGTAACGCTCGGCCGGATTCTTGCTCATCGCCTTCTCGATGATCTGCGCCAGAGCTTCGGGCACCGCAGGGTTGAGCGAGAGAAGAGCAGGGGGTCTCTCGAAGCTGATCTGGTGCAGCAGCGGGATCAGGTCGTCTTCGACGAACGGGGGGCGGAACGCGAGCATCTCGTAGAAGATGACGGCGAGCGAGTACTGGTCCGAGAGCGCGCTCGTCTGGCCGCGGCACTGCTCGGGCGACATGTACTTCGGCGTGCCCATCAGGAAGCCGGTGCGCGTTGCCGACGAGGACTGCGCCATCTTGGCGATGCCGAAATCGATCAGCTTGGGGGTATTCCCGTCCTTCTCGACGATGACATTGCCGGGCTTGATGTCCCGATGGATGATGCCCTTGTTGTGCGCATAAAACAGCCCCCCGCACAGCTGCACCATCACCGAGAGGTGATCCTCCAGATCGAGCTCGACGCGCTGCGAGATGAGGCCCTTGAGCTCCTGGCCCTCCAGAAGCTCCATCACGATGTAGACGCGCTCGCCCTCCTGGCCGACCTCGTAGATGCGCACGATGTTCGGGTGCTCGAGCTTGCAGCCCGCTTCGATCTCCGTCCGAAAGCGCGCGCGCATCTCATCGTTGACCTCGCCATCGGGCGAGATGACCTTGATGGCGACGAACCTCTTGCCAAAGGGATCCCAGGCCTTGTAGACCCAGCCCATGCCGCCGCGGCCGATCTGCTCGGCGATCTCGTACTTGCCGATCTTCTCAGCCATGGTTCTGGGGCATCGGCGCCGGCCGGCAGCTCACGATGTAGCTATTCACGGTAGTGGATGAGGACGGCGCTGATGTTATCACGCCCGCCCGCCTTGTTCGCGGCCCCGATGAGGTCTGCCGTCGTCGACTCGAGATCGGCGTTCCCATCGGCGACGATGCGAAGAATCTCGGAATCGGGAACCATGCTGGTGAGGCCGTCCGAGCACAGAAGGAGCTTGTCGCCGTCCTGGAGGTCGTGGGTCTTGACCTCGAAGTCCAGCACGTCGTGGGTGCCGAGCGCCTTGACCAGCACGTGCTGCATCGAGGTGAGGGCAGCCTCGTCCGGGGTCTCGCCCGCGCCGAACGCTGCGTTGATCCAGGAATCGTCGCGGCTGAGCTGCGCGATCACACCATTGCGGATCAGGTAGATGCGACTGTCCCCGACGCATGCATACGTCACCCGCGGGTTCTGCGGGTGGACGAGCGCCAGGGCGACAGTCGTTCCCATGCCGAAGCAGTCCTCTGACGCAGCAGCCATTTGCCGGATTTCCCTGTTTGCTTCCCGGATGGCTGCAACCAGATGCTCGGCGCTTGCCGGGGAATCTCCCGGCGTCTGCTTGGCCCGGTCACCGTTGCCGTAGAACTGCAGCAGGGTAGCGACCGCCATGCGCGATGCGACCTCACCGGCCTTGTGACCGCCCATTCCGTCGCAGACGGCGAACAGGTCTTCGAGCACGAGAATAGAGTCCTCGTTCTGGCTGCGGATGCGACCGACGTCGCTGCGACCATGGAAGGAGATCATTCGACGGTTCCGGAAAGGAGCTCGCCTTATGCGGTACTTGCAGCGTTCTGGCAATGCCTACGCTGCGGCGGTTTTCGGCACGGGGGAGTGAGACGTGGGCCACACCTCGAGCGTGGTGTCGCTCGCACCTGCTACGCTCGAGCGCCCGTTGCATTGCCGACTGCGGTCGATGCGCCGCGTTACACGAAAAAAGGATCGGGTCGTCGCCGGCGCCGGCGTATCGCGGCCCTCAGGCCGCCGACGCCTTCTTCCCCGCCCGAACCGGCTGCTGGTCCGGCCAGACCTGGCTCACGAGCACTTCCTCGACGGTTTCGGGACGGCGCACGACTTCGATTTCTCCATCGAGGTTGATCGCGTACACCGCACTGCGCGGTCGCGTGAACTGATTCGCTCGCGCGATCGAGTAGGCGCCGGCGTCGAGGATGCACACGGCGCGCCCCTCGGAGGCTCCCGGCACTTCGCGTTTGAAGTACAGCACGTCCTGAGTTGCGAGCGTCGGGCCGGCGACGTTGTACGCCTTGCCCTTGGTCCCCGGCTTCTCGCCGGGCACCACGATGCGCCACTCGGAGAAGAACAGGTTTTCCGGCACGTCGTTGATCGAGATGTCGGTGAACACCCAGTCGTTCTTGACGATCCGGATGTTGCCGACCACCGTCTGCGCGTTCGCGCAGATGCAGCGGCCCGGCTCCAGCGCCAGGCGCGGGCTGAGGCCGGTGCGCTTGACGAGCTCGTGGTACTTTCCGGAGATCGCCGCGCCGAAGTCGTCGATCGACGACGTCTGCTTCTCGATGCGACCGAAACGCTCCATGACCTGCGCGAACACGAAGCGGCGCGACATGCGAAGGTTGCGCATGCTCTGCGCAGGGTAGCCTCCGCCGATGTTGATCTCCTCGATGTGGATTTCACGTTTTTCGAGGCGCCCGACGAGGTCGAAGATCTTCTCGAGGGTCGTCAGGTAGCGGCCCGGCGTGAAAATCTGCGACCCGATGTGGGTCATGATGCAGCGGAAATCGAGCCCCGGCAGCTTGGCGATCTCGGCGACGGCCTCTTCGGCTTGCGTGATCGGCAGTCCGAATTTTTCCTTGTACGTCGAGATGACCTTGTCGTAGTACGGCTTGGACAGCACGGGATCGATGCGAAGACCGACGCGCACCTTGCGGCCGGTCTCGGTCGCAATGCGGCTGATGAGCCTGGCCTCGGACATCGACTCGATGTTGATGAAGCGCACGCCCCATTCGATGGCCGCGCGAAGATCAGCTTCGGGCTTGACCGGTCCGTCGAAGACGACTTTGGCCGGGTTCATGCCGGCGCGGCGCGCCAACTCCATGTCCAGGGCGCCGGAAATCTCGGCGCCGCAGCCCTCTTCGGCCAGGGTGCGAAGGACGATGCTCTCGAAGTTCGACTTGACCGAATAGTAGGTCTCCAGGCCTTCGACGCTCGAGAACGCCTGGCGCAGGCGCCGGTAGTTGTCGCGAAGCTGTCCCTGCGAGATCAGGTAGAAGGGCGTCGGATACTTCTTTGCCAGCTCTGCCAGGTCGTAGCCGTCGATCGAAGCCTTGCCCGATGGCTCCCAGACAAAGTGGTCCGCGTTTTTCTGCGCCGTCATTCCCGTAGCTCTCCTCGATCGGTGAAAAATATCTGCGCGGTGGACGAGCCTTCGCTACAGCTCTGCTGGCCGAAACTGCGAGGTCCCTTGCTGTCGCGGCGCCGACATCCCGAAGCGGCGCAAGCGCCAGCGATCGAGAACGTCTCCCGGTGACAGTGGGTTCTCCCCCTCAGGATCAGTCGGACGCCGGAGCTCCGCTCGATCTGCCCGAACTGAGGTGTTCCTCATCCGCCGATAAGCCGTTTACTCGCCCGCACGAGTTCCGGCCACTGCGACGGTCGCAGATAGAGGGGGTCCCGGAAGGTCCACCAGTTGGCTATCATGGTGGAGACGGCACCGATCATCAAGCGCGGGGGCAGGGCGATTCCATGGCGCCCGGGCCTGTAACACCGCGTCAAAAAAGCCATTGTTCCGCGCGGCGACACCCACCGGCGGTCCCGCAGGGCCTGCCGGGGGCACCGGACCTCGACCCCCGTGGCCTCGCCATAGGCGGCCAGCAGCAGGCGGTGGCCGCTGCGGGTCCCGAGGTTCAGCCACAGCCAGGTCCGGGGGTTCGCATCCAGGATCTTGTACTGGCCGGTGCGGGCGTCGCGCTTGAACTCGACGTCGCAGATTCCCCAATAGCCGATCTCGCGAAGCAGCCTGACGGTGGGCTCGAGCAGGCCCGGGTCCTTGATCGTCCGGACGATCAGCCCGTCGCCGAAGGGTTCCGGATACTCGTACTGCTTGCACGCGGCGAACCAGTCGAGCACGCGCCCGTCGCGACTGAGCGAGACGGCGATCGTCACGAGATTTTCGAAAGGGCCGGGGACGGCTTCCTGCAGGATGGCGGGGAAACCCGCGGCCAGCACTTCGCGCGCGGCCTTGGCCGGATCGCCTCCAATGGCCTTGGTGGCGCCGGTGGCCTGGAGGAACGTATAGATGCCTCCGTTGTCGTGCAGACGGTAGCGGACCGAAGGTTTGACGAGCCAGCCGCTCGGCTTGAGCCCGTCGACCTGCGAGGCATCCGTAATCTCGCGCGAGCCGGGCACGCCGACGCCGACGCGCTCGGCCGCTTCATAGAGCCGGCGCTTGTCGACGACGTCAAGAATGACGCCCGGCGCGGGATGAGGTTTCGCGAAGTGCTCGGTCAGCTGTTCGTGGTGCTTCTCGGATGCGAGCAGCGCGGCATCTTCGCTCGCGAACAGCACCGGCTTCGGCTTCTGCGTTTTGCCCCACGCGACCATCGCTTCGGCCCAGCGCGCAGTGTTCTCGTAGAGATCGGGAGTTTTCAGGTACGTCGCGAAGCGCGAGCGCGCGGCGGGGCCTTCGGCCGGCCCGGCAACGACGACGGGAATGCCGGCCGAGCCGAGCTCGCGCGCGGCGGCGAGCGCCCCGAGGTTGTCGGGAAAAACGACGGCGACGGGGCGGGTTTTCACGCGGATTTCCGGCTGATTTCGAGCGTTTCGCGGTTTTCGTTCGCCTGGGCGCCGCTGCGGTTCGGATTGCGCACGTTGGCGCCGGCATCGCGCGCCGGGAGTTGCAGTCTCACCACTCGTTCCCTGCGAATTTGAGGATGCCCGCGGCTTTTCGCAGACGGACGTCTGCCGCCGGCCTGCTCCCCGCAGCGACGAGCAGGCGCCGCAGCGGCGCAACGGCCAGCGCAAGACGCAGCGCCGGATGAAACACGACGCGCTGGCGCACCGGCTTCTTGCGAAACCCCATTTGCAGCTTGAACGTGTCCAGCTCGTCGAGGGGCTCGGGCGACTCGATCCCGAACGTCACTTCTCGCACGCCCCGCTTCACCAGCATCTCCTCGGTCAGTGTATGGATCAGCGCATTGTTCGGATAGTGCTTCAACATCGAATTGGACGATCGGGCCTGGAAAAATTCGCAGGTGTCGTCGATCCGCACGGTAACGAGATAGCTGGCGAAGGCTCCCTCGTGCCATGCCGTCCAGATCTCGACTGCCGGCTCCTCGTCGGCGGCCGCGAGCATGCGCTTCCACGCCTCGACTGCGGCGGCCGATGCGCGGTTCTGCCGCTGCATCGTCTCGACGAACGCGGATCCGGCAATGGAGATCAGCTCGCGGCCGCTGATCCTGCGGATCTCGTTGCGCGAAAGTCCGCGGCGCACCCGGCTTCGCGTGTTGGCCGACAGCTTTTCGATGCTGTAGTCGGCCATGTCGCAGACGATCTGGTAGCTGTCGCGCCCACCGTCGCTGTCGGTGGCCATGTAGCGGAGCCCTGCGAGCTTCTCGCGTCGGATCAGCGCGGAGGCTTCCTGCGGCGCAAGCGAGAGCGGACGGTGCGTCGGAATCGCGAGTAAAAAGCGCGGTGCGGCCTGGTACCACCACGAGCTTTCGCTCTTCGCGACGCGAACGCCCGAATGGCGGTAGAAGCGCGCGAGCCCTTCCCCGTCGAGGGTCGCGCCGGAGGGCGCTAGCGCTCGTGCCATCTCACAGCAACTGCGGCGTCGACGGCAGCTTGCTTTGCCCGGTGAGGAATTCGTCGACCGCGCGTGCGCACTCGCGTCCTTCCCAGATTGCCCAGACGACGAGCGACTGGCCGCGGCGCGCGTCGCCGCACGAGAAGACGCCGTCCACGGTCGTCTTCCAGTCCGCGGTCTTGACGTTGCCGCGCTCGTCGATCGAGACACCGAGGCCTTCGACCAGCGCGTTCTTTTCGGGACCGAGAAAACCCATCGCGATCAGCACGAGGTCGGCCGGAATCTCGAATTCGGAGCCGGGGATGTCGCGCATCTTCCTGCGGCCGTCGGTGTCGGTGAACCACTCGACCCGCACGCACTCCATTGCCCTGACTTTGCCGCCTTCGCTGACGAAGCGGCGCGTGTTGACCGCGAAATCCCGCGCGGCGCCCTCTTCCTGGGAGCTCGACGTGCGAAAGATCATCGGCCAGTACGGCCACGGCATGTCGGCCGTGCGACTGGCCGGCGGCTCCGGCATGATCTCGAGCTGCGTGATGCTGGCGGCGCCGTGGCGGTTGGACGTGCCGATGCAGTCGGAGCCGGTGTCGCCGCCGCCGATCACGACGACGTGCTTGTCGGTGGCCGTCAGCGTGCCGGCCGCTGCGTCGGAGTCGCCGGCCACGCGCTTGTTCTGCTGGGGCAGGAACTCCATCGCGAAGTGCACGCCGTCCAGCTCGCGCCCGGGCACCGGCAGGTCGCGAGGCTGCGTCGCACCGACGGAAAGGACCACTGCATCGAACTCGCGACGAAGCTCGTCCGCCGTGATGTCCACGCCGACGTTGACGCTCGGCCGGAACGTGACGCCCTCGATCTCCATCTGCTCCATGCGACGGTCGATCAGGTGCTTTTCCATCTTGAAGTCGGGGATGCCGTAGCGCAGCAGGCCGCCGATGCGGTCGGAACGCTCGAACAGCGTCACGGCGTGGCCGGCGCGCGCGAGCTGCTGGGCGCAAGCCAGTCCGGCCGGTCCCGAGCCGACTACCGCCACCTTCCTGCCGCTTTCGACGAGCGCGGGCTGGGGCCGCACGTAGCCGGCCTTCCATGCGTGGTCGATGACGTTCTTCTCGATCAGCTTGATCGCGACAGGATCGGAATTGATGTTGAGGACGCAGGCTTCTTCGCACGGAGCCGGGCAGATCCTGCCGGTGAACTCGGGGAAGTTGTTCGTCGAGTGCAGCGCCTCGATGGCTTCCTTCCAGCGACCGCGCCACACGAGATCGTTCCAGTCGGGAATGATGTTGCCGAGCGGACAGCCGTTGTGACAGAACGGGACGCCGCAATCCATGCAGCGCGCGCCCTGGGTCTTGAGCACGTCCTCGGAGGGCTTGGCTTCGAACTCCCTCCAGTCGCGCACGCGCTCGTGCACGGGGCGCCGCTGGGGCAGCTCGCGCGGATATTCCAGAAAGCCTGTAATCTTGCCCATGACTTGGTTGCCGGTTCCTGCTGGGTGGTTTCTGATTCGCTTCGACTTCGAACGCAATCGCGTGGTCCGCACGGCGGCGGACTCTTCGATCGAAGGTCCGCCGCCGCCGCCTAGACGGCCGCGAGTTTCTGGGCCTCGGAATCCAGGTTCATCGACTCGAGCACCTTGCGGTATTCGGTCGGCATCACCTTGACGAAACCGCGCCGCGCCGTGTCCCACTCATCGAGCAGGCGCTGCGCAACTTCGCTCTTGGTGTACTGCACGTGGCGCACGAGCAGCTGGTGCACGCGGCGCCGGTCTTCTTCGGCGTCCAGCGGCGTCAGCTCGACCATGCCGAGGTTGCACAGCGAGCGGAACGTTCCTTCCTCGTCGAGCACGTACGCGATGCCGCCGCTCATGCCGGCCGCGAAGTTGCGGCCGGTAGACCCGAGCACCAGCACGATCCCGCGCGTCATGTACTCGCAGCCGTGGTCGCCGATGCCCTCGACGACGGCGGTGGCTCCGCTGTTGCGCACGCCGAAACGCTCGCCGGCGCGGCCGCGGATGAACACCTCGCCGCCGGTGGCGCCGTACAGGGCGACGTTGCCGATCACGATGTTGTCCTCGGCGGCGAACTTGACGCCGTCCTGAGGCTGGATCACGACCTGGCCGCCCGACATGCCCTTGCAGAAGTAGTCGTTCGCGTCGCCCTTTACCGTCAGCGAGACGCCGCGCGCAAGGAACGCCGCGAAGCTCTGTCCCGCCGAGCCTTCGAAGTCGATCTGCACCGTGTACGGCGGCAGTCCTTCTTCGCCGTAGCGCTTGGTGATCTCGTGCGACAGCGTCGTGCACACCGTTCGGTTGGTGTTGCGGATCGGCAGCTCCAGGCGCACGGGCTTCTTCGACTCCAGCGCGGGAGCCGCAAGGCGGATCAGCTCGTTGTCGAGCGCCTTCTCGAGCCCGTGGTCCTGCGACTCGGTGCCGCTGATGCCGATCTCCGGCCCGACTTCGGGCTTGAACAGGATCGGCGAGAAATCGATGCCCTTGGCCTTCCAGTGCGTGATGCCGTCGCGGATGCGCAGCTTCTCGACGTGCCCGGTCATCTCCTGCACCGTGCGGAAGCCCGTCTTCGCCATGATCTCGCGCAGCTCTTCGGCGATGAAGAACATGAAATTGATCACGTGCTCGGGCTCGCCGGTGAAACGCTTGCGCAGCTCCGGATCCTGCGTCGCGATGCCCACCGGACAGGTGTTCAGGTGGCACTTGCGCATCATGATGCAGCCGGTCGACACCAGCGCTGCCGTGGCAAAGCCGAACTCGTCGGCGCCGAGCAGGGCGGCGATCGCGACGTCGCGGCCGGTCTTGAGCTGGCCGTCGGTCTCGATGCGGATCCGGCTTCGCAGGCCGTTCTCGACGAGCACCTGCTGGGTTTCGGCAAGTCCGAGCTCCCACGGGATGCCGGCGTGCTTGATCGAGCTCAGCGGCGACGCACCGGTGCCGCCGTCGTGACCGCTGATCAGCACGACGTCGGCCTTGGCCTTCGCGACACCCGCGGCGATCGTGCCGACGCCCACTTCTGCAACCAGCTTGACGCTGACGCGAGCCTTCGGGTTCGCGTTCTTCAGGTCGTGAATCAGCTGCGCCAGGTCCTCGATCGAATAGATGTCGTGGTGAGGCGGCGGCGAGATCAGCCCGACGCCGGGCGTCGAGAACCTCGTCTTCGCAATCACTTCGTCCACCTTGTGGCCGGGAAGCTGGCCGCCCTCGCCGGGCTTGGCGCCCTGCGCCATCTTGATCTGCAGCTCGCTCGCGTTGGTCAGGTAGGCACTGGTCACGCCGAAGCGACCGCTGGCCACCTGCTTGATCGCGCTGCGCGCGCTGTCGCCGTTCGGCAACGGCTCGTAACGCCACGGCTCTTCGCCGCCTTCGCCGGTGTTCGACTTGCCGCCGATGCGGTTCATCGCGATCGCAAGCGTCGTGTGCGCCTCGCGCGAAATGGAGCCGAAGCTCATCGCGCCGGTCTTGAATCGCTTGACGATCTCGGAGGCAGGCTCGACCTCGTCCAGTGACAAAGGCTTGTCGGCCGGAATGAACTCGAGCAGGCTCCTCAGCGTGCACAGGTGCCGGTCCTGCTCGTTGACCAGGCGACTGTAGGCCTTGAAGTTCTCGATGCGCCCCGAGCGCACCGCGTGCTGAAGGCGCGCGATCGTCTCCGGGTTGAACAGGTGGAACTCGCCGCGCCGGCGCCACTGGTACTGGCCGCCGGGAACGAGGCCGGCATCGTCGCCGACTTCCTGGCGCCATGCGCGCTCGTGGCGCATCTCGACCTCGCGCGCGAGCACGTCGAAGCCGACGCCGCGAATGCGCGACGCAGTCCACGCAAAGCAGCGCTCGATCACTTCGTCGGAAAGACCGATGGCTTCGAAGATCTGCGCTCCGCGGTAGCTCGCCAGCGTCGAGATTCCCATCTTGGACATCGTCTTGAGCAGGCCCTTGCCGATGGCCTTGCGGAAGTGCTCGACGGCTTCCTCTTCCTTGAGCCCGTGCAGGTTGCCGGCCTCCGACATGTCCACCAGCGTGTCGATCGCGAGGTACGGATTGACGGCACTGCACCCGAAGCCCGCGAGCAGCGCGAAGTGCATGACTTCGCGCGGCTCGGCCGACTCGAGCACGATGCCGGTCAGCATGCGCTGGCCCGTGCGGATCAGGTGGTGGTGCACGGCGCCGACCGCCAGCAGGGACGGAACCGGATCCAGCTCTTCGGTCACGCCTCGATCCGACAGGATGAGGATCTCGATGCCGTCGGTCACGGCGCGCGAGGCTTCGTCGCAGATGCGGTCGAGCGCAGCGACGAGGCCCTGCTTGCCGCTGCCGGCGGGGAACAGGATCCCGATCGTGCGGCTGCGGATGCCGTTGGCGTCGATCTCGCGGATCTTGGCCATCTCTTCGTTGGTCAGCAGCGGATGCGGCATGCGAAGCTGCCGGCAGTGCTGCGGCGACTCCTCGAAGATGTTGCCCTGGCGACCGACCGCGGTCTCGATCGACATCACCAGCTCTTCGCGGATCGGGTCGATCGGCGGGTTGGTCACCTGCGCGAACAGCTGCTTGAAGTAGTTGAAGACGAGCTGGGGCTGGTCCGACAGGCACGCCAGCGGCGTGTCGGTTCCCATCGACCCCACCGGCTCCTGCCCGTTGAGCGCAACCGGCGACAACAGCACCGACAGGTCCTCTCGCGAGTACCCGAACAGGTTCTGCAGCCGTTCGAGCTCGGCGCCTTCGACGTGCCAGTCCACGCTCTCGGCGGGCGGCTGCTCGTCGAGGTCGACCCCCTGTTCCTTGAGCCACACGCCGTACGGCTGGCGCGCCGACATCTTCAGCTTGAGCTCGTCGTCGGTGACGATGCGCTTCTCGTCGAGATCGACGCAGAAGATGCGGCCCGGCTGCAGGCGGTCCTTGATCAGAATGTCCTCGGGCGCGACGTCGACGACGCCGGTCTCGGACGCCATCACGACCATCCCGCTCCTGGTGACGAGATAGCGCGACGGACGCAGGCCGTTGCGGTCGAGCACGGCGCCGATGCGCCGGCCGTCGGAGAACGCGATGGACGCAGGGCCGTCCCACGGTTCCATGAGCGACGAGTGGTACTGGTAGAACGCGCGCCGCTCCTTCGGCATCGACTCGTGCTTCTCCCAGGCCTCGGGAATCATCATCGTGATCGCGTGGGACAGCGAGCGGCCGGTGCGCGTCAGCAGCTCGAGCGCGTTGTCGAACGAGGCCGAGTCGCTCTGGCCGGGCGCGATCACCGGCAGCAGCGCAGCCATGTCGCCCGCGTAGACCGGCGAGGAAAACAGCTTTTCGCGCGCAGTCATCCAGTTGATGTTGCCGCGCAGGGTGTTGATCTCGCCGTTGTGCGCGAGGAAGCGGAACGGGTGCGCCAGGCGCCACGTCGGCAGCGTGTTGGTGCTGAAGCGCGAGTGGATGAGCGCCAGCGCACTCTCGCAGCGCGGATCGCGAAGGTCCGGGAAGAAGCCGTCGAGCTGCGAGGAGACGAGCATCCCCTTGTAGACGATGGTGCGGCACGAGAAGCTGCAGATGTAGCCGTGGTAGGCGATGTCGCCGCCCTCGGCAGCGATCGCGTGCTCGGCGACTCGCCGCGCGATGTAGAGTCGCCGCTCGAGCTCTTCCTCTTCCATGTCGCGCTCGGCTGCGACGAAGAGTTGCGCGATGTGCGGCCGCTTGCTGTCGGCGACGGTGCCGACGTAGCGCTGGCCGCTTTCCGCATCGACGATGACCACCGGCACGTCGCGCCATCCGAGCGGGCGCAAGCCCGCACGGCGGCACGCAGACTCGATCGCGAGCACCGTGGCCTGGCGCTCCCTGGGCGCGGGCGGAAGGAAACACATCGCGACGCCGTAGCGGTGGGCCGGCGGCAGCGTGAAGCCGAGCTCGGCCGTGCACTCGCGAAGAAGACGGTCGGGGATCTGCATCAGGACGCCGGCGCCGTCGCCGGTCTCCGAGTCGCAGCCGCACGCGCCGCGGTGCTCGAGTCGCTTGAGAACCTCGATGCCGGTTTCGATGATCGCGTGGCTCGCTTCGCCACGAATGTTCGCGACGAAGCCGACGCCGCAGGCGTCGCGCTCCACGACAGAGGAGCCCAGCCCGACGGGCTTTCCTTCCTGGCTTGTCGGCTGCTGGCTTGTCGGTTCTCTCATCGTCGTCGTCCTCTTCAGCCAACGTTCCACGTTGCGCGAGCGGGTACGGGTCCTGTTGCGGCCGCCGCAGTGCCGGGTGCCCAGGCCAGAGGGCCACCCTGGGCACGGGGCGGTCGGTTTCTGTAGTCGCACGGCAAAAAAATGTCAACTATGACTTTGACAGGGCCTGAAAAAGTTTGCACAGGCGGTGTAATTGGCCTAAATTCGGCAAATGGGCTCAGGAAATGACCAGAAGGTGAACAATGCGCAAGCTCGATGAACAGGAAATGAAGATCGCGAAGGCTTTGACGCGTAATCCGCGCCTTTCCGACAACCGGTTGGGCGAGCTTTACGACATTCCGGTGCGCACGGTTAGCCGAAAAAGGGCGCGGATGGAGAAGGAAGGCCTGCTTCGCTACTTCGCCGAAGTGGACATGTCGGCCGAGGGCACAGGCTACTTCCCGTGCAGCCACCTCTACATCATCCGTTTCAAGGTGGGGGTCACGGTCAGCCAGATCCAGGACGAGATCCGCAACGAGCCCAATGTCGTCACGGTCTTCACCGAGCTGATCCGCGAGTCCCATATTGCCGAGATCGACGGCCGCGTGGCGCTGGTGATGGTCGTCGAGGGCACTTCGGACGCCGACATCGTCGAGAGCTTCCAGCAGAAGATCGTGCCGTCCTTGCAGAAAAACCACGGCAAGGATTCGATTGAAGACATCTCGACGATCCGGCTGCTCGGCAGGATCCGCCTGCTGCGCAACTACCTGCCGGCGGTAAACATGGAGAACGGCATGATGAAGCCCGGCTGGAGCACCAACTCCATCTTCGTCGCATGAAGAGCGCATCCGAACTGCGCGCGCGCTACGGGCCGTGGGTGCTCGTCACGGGCGCCTCGTCGGGAATCGGGCGAGAGTTCGTGCTTCGGCTCGCCGCGTCAGGACTGAACGTCGCCATGGTCGCGCGGCGGCGCGCGGCACTCGAGGAGCTTCGCGGAAAAATCTGCGCCGACCACCGCGTCGAGGCGCGAGTGGTGGAAATGGACCTCGCTCTTCCGGGGGCTGCGGCCCGGCTGGCCGAAGCGGTGGCAGACCTGGAAATCGGGCTGCTGGTCGCCAACGCCGGCACAGGGTGGATCGGACGCTTCGACCTGCAGAGCCCCGAGGTGCACTCCTCGCTGATCCGCCTGCACTGCGAATTTCACGTCGAGCTTACTGCCAGACTTCTGCCGGCAATGAAGAAAAGGGGCAGGGGCGGCGTCCTCATCGTCTCGTCGATGGGTGGACTGGTGCCGCTTCCGTACTATGCCGTCTACAGCGGCACCAAGGCTTTGCTGCAGAACTGGGGCGAAGCGCTCGCGCTCGAGATGCGCGGCACCGGCGTCGACGTCGAAGTGCTCGCGCCCGGCGACACCAAGACCGGGTTCCAGGAAGTCGCCGGGGAGATGTCGACGAAATGGTCGTCGTGCGAGGAAGTCGTCACCGACGCGCTGAACGGCCTCGGCACGAAGACCGTCGTGATTCCCGGCTTCGAAAACCGGCTGTCGATGCTCGCGGCGCGGTTTCTGCCGCGCCGCTTCTTTCTCGGCATCGTCGAGAAGCGCCAGCGCGAGCAGACGCCGGTGGATCGTCGATGAGCCAGGACGGGCGCGGTGTGCGTGCACGTCGCACGCTGACGCTCGTCGGCATTTGCTCGCTCGTTGCCGCGACCGCGCTTGCCGCATCAGCCGGTTCTCCGCCGACGCCCGAAAGCCCATCGGTTGCTGCACTGCCGCACGACCAGTACGGAGTGATTCCGGGCGGAGCCGTGGATTCGGACCTCGTGCTTCCCGATCCCGTGCTCGATCGAAACTGGGATCCGCCCAAACCCGGAGAGCCGGGCAGCGAGCCGGCCAAGCTCACGAAGGACGAAGACGAGCTCGATCCGTTCAAGGATTCGGCCGCGCCGCCTCCGCCAGTGGATGGCGCTGCCGGTGACGATCCGGCAAGTCTCACACCCGAGCAGCTGCAGGCGAGGCTCGATGCGATGCAGAACCACGGCGCCGCACAACCTTCTGCGGCCGGCCAGGGCATTCACCAGGACGTCGTGGATCCGCCGAGCCCCGACGCCGGGCTCGAACGGTCGCCGCTGGACGAGGACGACGCGAAATTCCGCAAGGAAGAGAAGGACGGGGACTGGTGAAATGGCCAACGTAAGGGCACGGATCCGCCTGGGCGACGACGAGGTTCGCGAGTTTCTCGCGAACGCGAAGACCGTGATCGTCGGAACCAACAACCACGACGGCTACCCGCATCTCGTCCCGATGTGGTACAGCATGCTCGACGGCCTCGTGCACATGCACACGTACAAGACGTCGCAGAAGATCCTCAACGTCGAGCGCGACCCGCGCGGTTCCATCCTCGTCGAGGACGGCACCGAGTACGACAAGCTGCGCGGCGTGTTCATCCGAGGTCGCTTCGAGGTGCGCGACGACCAGGAGCTGTGCTACCGGATCGCGCTCGCGTCGGCGAAGAAATACCAGGGGCTCGACGAGGAGCAGGCCGGCGCGGCGCTGCGCTACTACGTCCGCAAGCGCGTCGCGCTGATCTTCCATCCCGGCAAAGTCTCGAGCTGGGACCACGGCAAAATGGCCGCGGCCAGCCCCGCATGACGGAGTTGGGGTCAGGCGCCGGCACGCCGGTGCCTGACCCCATCGTGAAGCGCATTCGGGCCAACGGCATCGAATTCGCTTGCCTCGAGCAAGGCAGCGGCCCGCTCGTCGTGCTGCTGCACGGCTATCCCGACAACGCGCACTCCTGGAGCAGGCAGATGCCGGCGCTTGCAGAGGCCGGCTACCGGGTCGTCGCGCCGAACACGCGCGGCTATCCGCCGACGGAAATTCCAGCGGATGGCTTCTATGACCGAGGAACGCTGGCGACCGACGTCGCGGAGCTGATCCGCGCCTTCGGCGGCGGCGAGCCGGCCTGCCTCGTCGGGCAGGACTGGGGCGCGGTGGTCACGTACAGTGTGATCGCGGCTTTCCCCGAGCTGGTGCGTCGCGCGGTCGTGATGGCGGTTCCGCATCCGGCGGTCATCGGTGCGACGCTGCTCGATGCGGCGCAGGTGCACCGCTCCTTCCACTGGTGGTTCTTCCAGGTTGCCGATTTCCCGGAGATGGCGCTTGCCGCGAACAACTTCGCATTCATCGACTATCTCTGGAAATTCTGGACGTCCGCCGGGTACGAGGACGCCGAGCACATCGCGGGCATCAAGCGCATGCTCGCCGAGCCGGGCGCTGTCGCCGCGACTCTCGGATATTACCGCGCGATGATCGACCGCAGCAGGATGGATCCGTGCCTGGACGATGTACGCGACGCGATCGCGCGCCCGATCGGCGTGCCGACGCTCGCCATCTGCGGCGGCGACGACTCGCGCGGCGAGCTGATGAAAGAGCAGGCGGGATATTTCCGCGGCGAGTACCGCTACGAAGTCGTGCCGGGCGCCGGCCACTTCGTGCATCGCGAGAAGCCGTCCGAGGTCAACGCCCTGCTGCTCGACTGGCTGGGGTCAGGCACTATTCCTGTGGTGCCTGACCCTATTCCGCTGGTGCCTGACCCCATAACTTAGATGTAAATTCCGCCGGCGAAGTCGAAGTCTTTGCGGATCATTACGTTGACGCAGGCGGCTTTGCCGCTGGCGTACGCGCGCTCGAGCGCGGGTCGGATTTCGTGCGGCTCGGTGACGAGCTCGCCGTGGCCGCCGAGGGCTTCGACGACCTTGTCGTAGCGCGTCGGCGCCAGCTCGGTGGCGACCAGCCTTTCGCGCCCGTACATCATGACCTGGGGCCTCATCATCTGGCCCCACGCGGCGTCGTTGCCGACGATGCCGACGATCGGCAGCTTGTGACGGATCGCCGTGTCGTACTCGAAACCGTTCAGTCCGAAGCTGCCGTCGCCGTAGATGATCAGCACGCGCTTGCCCGGGTTTGCCAGTTGCGCGGCGATCGCGAACGGCATGCCGACGCCGAGGGTGCCGAGAGGCCCCGGATCCATCCACAGCCCGTTCTTCGGAACCGGCACGACCTTGGCGGCCTTCGCGACGATGTCGCCGCCGTCGCCGATCAGGATCATGTCGTCGCTGACGAAATCGGCGATTTCCTTGCAGAGACGCATCGGATCGATCGGTACTTCGTCGGACGCAAGATTGCCGGCAAGCGCCGTTTCCTCGGCCTGCTCCTTGGCGCGCCACTCGTTGACGAGGTGGCTGTAGTCGAGCTTGACGCCGTCTTTCGCCATCACCTCGAGCATGCTGTCGAAGATGAGGCCGAGGTCGCCGACCATGCCGACGTCGGCGCGCCTGTTCTGGCCGATCATCGTCGCATCGAGGTCCATCTGGATGATCTTGGCGGTGGCCGGGATCGATTTGCCGAAGCGCATGCGGAAATCGAGCAGCGATCCGGCCAGGATCACGCAGTCGGTGGCTTCGAGGTAATCGCGGCGCGTGCGGTTGAAGAAGTACGGCGAGTCGTGCGGCACGGTGCCGCGCCCCATGCCGTTGCAGTAACAGGGCATGCTGGTGGCAGCGAGGAAGCGGTTGAGCGCGGCCGCTCCGTTGGACCACTTGACGCCGGTGCCCGACATCACCATCGGCATCTTCGCGTCCTTCAGCAGCGAGATCGCGGCGCGGATGATGCTTTCTTCGGGGCGGGTGCGCGGCGGCGGCATCGGTGCCGGGCAGTACGACGTGTCGAGGTTGGCGGCGCCGCCGAGCACATCGATCGGCACTTCGAGGTAGGACGGTCCGGGATTGCCGGCCAGTGCGAAGCGAATCGCTTCTTCGCAGAACTCGCCGAGGCGGTCGGGTGCGTAGCAGGCGTTGGCCCACTTCGTGATCGGGCGCATCACCGAAATGTGGTCCATCTCCTGCAGCGAGCCGCGGCGAAGGTTGGCCAACGGGCCCTGGCCGCCGATGACGAGGATCGGTGAGTTGGCGCGCCACGCATTGGCGATGCCGGTGACGCCGTCGGTGGCGCCCGGGCCCGCCGTCAGCACGGCGACGCCGACGCGGCCCGGATGAAGGCGTGCGTACGCGTCGGCGGCGTGCACGGCAGCCTGCTCGTGGCGCACGTCGATGACGCGGATGCCCTCGTTCAGGCAGCCGTCGTAGATGGCCATCACGTGCCCGCCCGAAAGCGTGAAGATGCAATCGACCCCAGCCTTCTTGAGCGCCCGAGCGACGAGCTTTCCTCCGTCCATCGCAGTCCTCTATTATGGTTCGCGTCTGATCCGCGTGTGATTCGCGACGCTCGCAGTCCGGGAAGGCCCGCGGTCTCGCGTCGCCGGTATATCCGCCGGAGTTCCCAAAACAAAAGGCAGCGCAAACGACCGCGCAAAGGGCCGCGCAAAAGGCTGCGCAAAAGGCTGCGCAAAAGACTGCGCAAAGACTGCGCAAAAGACTGCGCAAAAGACTGCGATTGACAAGCAGAGGGCGGCCTCCTAGCGTGCGCGCTCGCGAGCCGGCAGAGGGCGATGGTCGCTCTCTCGTCGGGAACGAGGTGCAACTCCTCGACTGCCCCGCAACTGTGAAGGGGGACGGACGTCGCAAGAGCCACTGGGCAAGGGCCTGGGAAGGCGCGACACTCCGGACGATCCCTGAGTCAGGATATCGACGCGGCTCGCATTTTGGGTTGAGCCTTCCGACGGGGAAGGAACGACCGGGCCGCTTCGAGACGCGCAGTCGTCCGCGACCCCGTTCTTTCCTTTCTCTCCGAAAGGCTCTTCTTCACGGACACCGGCGAGGGCCGGAAGGAGTCAGCCATGCGAACCGTTCTCTTCGCGACCGCGGTCGCGATTTCCGTTTCATCCATCGCCGGTGCGGCAACGACGCCGGCTCCCGGGTACATCTACTCGCGCCAGGTGCTGCCCCAGCTCACTGAAGGCTGCGTCGCGCACGCACCGGGCGGCGTCTACGTGGGCGTCGGCCCGGCGTTGTCGTTTCCTGCCCCGGGCAGCACGCGCAGCATTCTGTTCGTGCCGGACGTCGGCGCCGTGCGCACCGTCGCTACCGGGCTCAACTCCATCGGCGACTGCGTCTACGACGCTTCGACCGACACGTTGTACGTCACCGACAGTGGCTACGAGTTCGCCGGCGCGACGACCGGAGACACGGTGTTCGCGATTCCCGGGGATGCGACCAATGAGCCCGTGGCCGGGCACGAAGTGCTGGCGGCCGGGTCGATTCCTTTCGCCTTCAGCATCGACCTTTTTCCCGGCGGGCTGCTCGTTTCGAACGCCGCGGGAAACGGCAACGGCACGGTGATCGACATCAGCCTTGCCGGAATGACACCGACGTCGTCGCTGTTCGCCGCCGGCTTCGACTACACGGGCGGGATCATCGTCGATGGCTCGCGCGTGCTGGTCTCGAGCTCGAGTTCGAGCGATTTTTCCAGCACGATCTTCGATTATTCGACGGCCGGTGTGCTGCAGGGGAAGTTCTCGGGGCCGACGTATGACCACGGGACCATCGATCTGGCCGTCGCGGCCGATGCCGGAGTGCTCGCCACCGGCTCACCGACGCTGGTCTCTCTCGACTCGATGGCCAACGTGACTCCGCTCGTGACGGGACTCGACGGCGGCACCGGGAGCGACGCTTTCGGCGGCGGCGTCTCGGTCGACAGCTTCACCGGAAGAATCGACTTTCTCGCATCGACGTTCTCCGGAGCGGACGACGACAAGAGCGTGCATCGCCTCGTGCCGATCGATCACCTCGTCACCGGCGGCGGCAACCCCGCGACCGACTGCGTGATGGAGCTGTACGGCATCCCGCTGGCGCCGGCTTCTGCGGGAAGGCCGCCACGCGTGGCGTTCTGCACCGACGGAGACTCTTGCGACGCCGACGGCAAAGCCGACGGAGTCTGCCATTTCCCTCTCGGGATCTGCCTCAACGTGAGCGATCCTCGCCTCCCAACCTGCACGCCGTCGTCGGTCGCCTCGATCGATCTGCTCGGCGCCAACCCCGCGAGCGACGAACTGACGAATCTTGTGTCCGCCGCGGCAGCGCTGATGCCGACGTCGAGCTCGACCTGCGCATTCAGCGCCGGTATTCCCGTGCCGCTGCGCCTGCTTCCGGATGGCTCCTCGAGAGCCGGAAAAGCGCTGCTGCACCTGGCGGCCACGACCGGCGACGATCATCCGCATCGTGACAACGATGCCGTGCGACTGGTGTGCGAGCCGGCTCCGTGACGACGCCGGCGTCGCGACGAATCGCCCAGGCTTGGGCAGTCGCGGCGCTGCTGCTCGCCGCGACGGCGACGGCGCAGGCCGGTGATCCCTGGCTCGACCGCGTTCGCGCGTTCGAGCCGGGGACCCAGGCCGGTTTCGGTGCTGACGAGCTTCCGGGCATCGTACTCGGTCCGCCGCAGGGCGCCGGCATGTACGCCGGTTCCACCGACGTGGTCTCGCTCGGCAACGGCGGCCAGATCGTCGTGTCGTTCGACGACAACGCCGTCGTCGACGGCGACGGCGACGACCTGGTGATCTTCGAAAACGCGTTCTACGGCGGCGATCTCCTGTTCGCCGAATACGCGTTCGTCGAAGTCAGCGCCGACGGGCGCGACTGGAAGATGTTTCCCTACGACGCGGCCACCGGCGAGGGCCTTGCGGGTCGCACGCCGGTGTACGCGAACTCCGCCAATGGCATGGATCCGCTGGATCCTGGCTCCGGCGGCGACCGTTTCGACCTTGCCGACGTCGGGCTCGACTTCGTCCGCTTCGTTCGCATCACCGACGCCGGCGATCTCATCGACGATCCCGGCAACCACAGCTTTACCGGCACCAAGGGCGGCTTCGACCTGGATGCTGCCGGCGCGATTCATTCGACGGCGCTCGGCTGCGTCAAGGGAACGGTGAGCTCGGCGGGTCAGCCGGTCGCGGCCGCCCTCGTGGTTCTTTCTTCCGACGGGCAGCCCCGGCACCAGCGCCGCTCGCGCGCCAACGGCCGCTACCGTTTCTGTCGCCTGCGCCCGGGTGCCGACTACGACGTCGCGGTGCACGTGGGCGGCGTGGGACAGGCAAGTGGCCGCGCCTTCATCGACGAGAACCAGCTTCGAGTCGTCATCGACCTTCCGCTCGAGTGACGCCGTACGATTCCGTCCCGACAAGACCGCGCAAGGCGGGCGTTTTCGATGCGTCTGCACGAGCGCGGGTTCTGCGCTACGTTGCCGGCGCGATGAAGGCTCGCGATCGATCGGCCGGTAGCGCCAACGGCGGCAAGCCGCTCGCCGCGTGCATCGCGGCGCTTTTCGTCGTCGCGGCAATCGTGCTCGCGCCGCGCCTTGCGCCGGCCGATTCGGCTGCCGCTGCCGGTGAGCGCCGCCTTCGCATCGTCGCGTCGATCCCGCCTCTTGCCATGCTGGTCTCGGAGCTGGCCGGCGATCGCGCCGTCGTGCGCAGCATCCTTCCCGGCGGCGCCGATCCTCATACTTTCGAGCCCACACCGTCGGATGCGAAGGCCGTGGCCGACGCCGACATCGTCGTCAGTCTCGGCTCCTCGATCGATGACTGGCTCGGCGCTTCGATCCAGGCTTCACCGTCGGCTACCGTCGTCAAGCTCGATGCAACGCCGGACGGCGACGACGCGCGTGACCCCCACGTCTGGCTCGATCCGCTGTGGGTGCGCGAGCATGCGATTGCTCCGCTGCAGCGGGCGCTGGCCGCTGCCGACCCCGACGGCGCCGCGCGTTTCGGCGCCTCCGCGCGAGCGATGACCGAGCACCTTACCGACCTCGACGTCCAGATCACGAGATTCTTCTCGCATGCCATCACGCGCAGCTTCGTCGCGTGGCATCCGGCCTGGTCGATTTTCGCGCGACGCTACGGCCTCTCCGCCATCGACAAGATCGGGGAAGGCGAGGGCAGGGAGCCGTCGTTGCGCGCAATGATCGCGACCGTGCGCGCGGCGCGCGCCGTCGGCGTGCGAGCCGTGCTCGTCGAGCCTCGCGCCGATTCCCGACTGGCCTCGGTGCTGGCCGACGAGATTGGCGTCCCGATGGTTACCGTCGATCCCATCGGCGACACCTCGAGCGTCGACCGCGCGACGTATTCGAACCTGATGCTGTACAACGTTCGCGCGTTCGGACGCGCGCTCGGCGTGCACAACGATGCGGCGTCGAAAGGAAGCGATGCAGGCGACGGCGCCAGGGACGATCCGGCCGGCGGATCGCGAAACGCTGCGACGCAAGCGGCCGGCGTTGCCGCGCCGATCAGTGAGCGCCCGCCAGTCTTGCCTTGAGCGAAGCATCGCCGGGCACGGCGACGAGGCCCTGCCGCCACGCCGCCTCGGCGTCGGCGGATCGTCCCAGCTGCATCAGCGCGTCGCCCTTCAGACGATGCCCGTTGGCGCTTTTCGGCTCGACCTCGAGGGATTTTTCCGCTGCAGCCAGCGCTTCTTCGGGCCGATTCACGCGCAGGTACGCGTTGGCGACGTTGCGGTGGGTCATGCCGGCGTCCGGCCGCGCCTTCTCGCCCTCGAGATACGTTTCCAGGGCCTTGTCGAGGTCGCCGCGTTCGAGGTAGAGGCCGCCGAGATTTTCGTAAGAGCGCATGACGTTGGGAAGCGTGCGGATCGCGGCCTCGTAATGCGGGATCGCTTCGTCGACGCGGCCGGCCCTCTTCAGCGCGTTGGCCAGGTTGTACTGCACCCGTTCGTTCTCCGGTGCCTGGACGAGCGCGTCCTGCATCATGCGGATCGGATCGGCGAGCACGCGGTTTCGCGAGACGGTAGCAGTTGCGCAACCGGCCAGCACGATCGCCGCGGCCCCCGTCGCCGCTGCCGCCGCGCCGCGCGGAGCCAGGCGCGCGCGGCCCGCGAGCGCGACGATGAGATCATGGCCAAGCGGGACCAGTGCCATCGCGAGCAGCGCGATCGGAAGATACATGCGGTGTTCGACGTAAAAGTCCGCGAGCGGCACGAACGACGAAGTCGGCCCGAGCACGATGCCCGTGCCGAGGATGGCGAAGGTCAGAAGCGGTCGCTTCTTCCACAACAGCAGCGCGCCGGCGACGAGAATGGCCAGGAGCAGGACCGGAAGTACGAGCGAGTCGCCGAGAAAAGAGCGGTGCACCGGCCAGGCGCCGCGATACCCGCAGTCGAAGCAAAGGTGCGCCGGCCACAGCGCGACGCGAAAGTAATGGAAGACCACGCCGGGCTGCGCGGCGATGAAATCGCGAGGAGAAACTCCTTCGATGTCGAATCCCGACGTGCTTCCCTCGAACGCGTTCCCGCTGCGAGTCAGCGCGAAAGCCAGCACCGCGGCGCCGACGGCGACGGCAAATGCCTGCCATCGCTTGCGAAGCTCGTCCATGCGGCCGCGCGACAGGAAGCAGAGGTCGTAGGCCAGAAGAAGTACCGGCGCCGCGACAAACGACGGCTTGCTGTAAACTCCGAACAGGCACGATGCGACCAGCGCAGCCATGGCAGGCGCGGACGGTCCTTCCCGCATCGCCGCCAGTGCCAGCAGCGCGCCGACAAGACCCATGCTGACGAAGATCTCCGAGCGCTGGATGATGTAGGTGACGCTCTCGGTCTGCATCGGGTGCAGCACGAAGACGAGCGCAATCGTTCCGGCCAGCGCAGTCGCACGATCCGCGTATCGCTCCTTCAGGAGCGGCAGCGACAGCGTGACCGACGCCAGTGCGAACACCAGCAGGCCGGCGATCGCGTGCGCCGCGATGTTGAGGACGTGATAGCCGGGCTCGGACACTCCTCCCGCCAGGAAATTCCAACGCAGGCTGAGCGTGACGACGGCGCGCGGGTCGCGCAGCAGGGCGACCATGTCCAGGGGCTTCTGGATTCCCGGGTTCTTCGCGATGTTGATCGGGTCGTCGAGCAGGAAAGGGTTGTGCAGGCTGCCCGCGTACGTGACGACCGTGGCAGCGACCAGCGCGAGACCCCAAAGCAGCCACGTGCGCGAAGAGCCCGGGAAAACCGAACCGCGGGCTTCCCGTGAGCTCGCGGCGACAACAACACGGGCAGAAAGGCCGGGGTCCGTCGCGCGCGCAGCAGGCGCCGCGCGGTCTGCAGGCGCCGGCGCCTCGGAAGTCTCGCGCGAAAGAGGACGCGATTTCTTGTCCCGGGCCTTGCGTCCCATCTCGGCTGTTTCTAGCCGACGCTGCGACGAGGCTCCAGCCGCCGCTTGCGAGGTCGCGGCGTGGCGAACATAGTCGCGGGCCGCGACGGGGCGCTCCCAGCCAGGAAGCCCCCGTGAGCCGGCGCTCTCCGGCACGGTTCTCACGGTTCGGGTGAGCGCCGTCGCCCGGCGCTCACCTATGGATGCCGCAATCTTCGAGCGCGTCAGCATCGATCTCGACGGGCGTCCGGTTCTCGAGGACATCTCGCTGCGGGTGAGCCAAGGCTCTTTCCTCGGCGTCATCGGACCGAACGGAGCCGGAAAGACCACTCTGCTGCGCGCGATGCTCGGCCTGGTTCCGGTCACCTCCGGATCCATCACCGTGCTCGGTCGAAAACCGGGAGACCGTCGCGACGACGCTCATGCGATCGGCTACGTGCCCCAGCGTACGACGATCGGGCGCAATTTCCCGGCGACGGTGATCGACGTCGTGATGATGGGCCGCCTTTGCTGCATCGGCCGAATGCGCATGGCGCGCCGGGCTGACTGGAAGCGCGTCGCAGACGAGCTCGACCAGGTCGGCATCGGGCACCTTGCCGGTCGCGCCATCGGACGCCTTTCGGGCGGCGAGCTGAGGCGGGTGCTGCTGGCGCAGGCGCTGTGCGCAGGGACGAGGCTGCTCGTGCTCGACGAGCCGACCGTCGGCCTGGACCTTCCGTCCGAGCTCGAGTTCTACGCGCTGCTGCGCAGGCTGCAGCGCGACCGCTCGATCACGATCGTCTGCGTCTCCCACGATCTTCTCGCGCTGGCGGGGCAGGCGAGCGAGCTGATCTGCATCAATCGGCGCATGCACGTGCACGGCCATCCCGAGGAGGTCGTGCACAGCCACGCGCTGCGCGAAGCGTACTCGTGCGAGTTCGATTTCCTCGCCGGCGAGATCGCCCACCACGATCGCCTTCACGGCGACCACGGCCACTGATGCTCGAGTACGCGTTCGCCGAAAGGGCTCTTGCCGCGGCGCTCATCGTCGGCGTGCTCTGCGGGCTTCTCGGGTTCTTCGTCGTGCTGCGCCGCCTGGCGTTCATCGGCGTGGGCATCTCGCACTCGGCAATCGGAGGCGTCGCGATCGGGCTGGTCGCCGGCATCGACCCACGGCTTTCCGCCACGGTGTTTTCGGTCGCCGTCGCTCTCGGCATGTTCACCGTCGCGCGCGGGCGCCGCGTAGGCGAGGATGCGATCATCGGCGTCTTCCTGTCCGGAGCGATGGCTCTCGGGCTGCTGCTGACGGGCCTTCAGCACGGCTACCAGAAGGATCTCTTCGCGTATCTTTTCGGCAGTCTTCTCGCGGTGACGGCGTCCGACCTCGCGCTGCTCGGAGGATTGGCGACGCTGCTCGTCGTCGTGATCGCGCTTTCCTTTCGCGAAATGCTCTTCGTTGCGTTCGACGAGGAAGTCGCGCGCGCGTACGGGCGTCCGGTCGATCTGCTGGACGCGATGCTGATCGTGATGCTCGCGCTGACCGTGGTTGCCGGCGTGCGCATCGTCGGAGTGCTGCTGGTCGAGGCGCTGCTCGTCGTGCCCGCTGCAACGGCCGCGCTGTGGACGCTCGATTTTCGCCGCCAGGTTGCGCTTTCGATGCTGCTCGGTGCCGGCAGCGCGGCAGCGGGCCTGTGGTGCTCGTTCGCATTCGACCTGGCTGCGGGCGCGTCGATCGTGCTCGTCGCCGTCGCGACGTTCTTCGGCTCGTGGATGGTGCGCCGGGCAGTCTGAGCCTGGGGTCAGGCACCAGCCGTATGTAGGGGCATCTGCATTCCGCGCAGGCTACAGCGCAACCGGGCCACTGGTGCCTGACCCCACCGACCCCACGCCGCCTTTTCTCGCGTCGCGCGTGGCCGCTATAAGGGCCGTCGATGAGCTCGTCGCCCGATCTGGACCGCACCCTTCTTCGCCTGCTGCTGGACGAGCAGGTCGAAAAATTCCAGCACACCCTCGAGAACGAAAACCCGGGCCTGTCGGCAACCGAGCGGGATCGCTACCTGAGGGCAGTGCGCC
>DASXOZ010000045.1 GCA_036493895.1 Candidatus Binatia bacterium
AAGCCATCTGCCGGACAAGCGGTAGACGTGCCACTGCAGGTCTCGGCAACATCGCAGATGTCCGAGACCGGCCGGCAGACCGTGCCGTTGGTCGCAATTGCATCGGCCGGACACGCGGTCGTCGAACCGGTGCAGGATTCGGCGAGATCGCAGCCGCCTGCCGGCGAGCGACAGACGGTCGCCGTCGACGCCAATGCGTTGGCCGGACAAGTGGCCGTCGAGCCGGTACACGTCTCGGCCGGATCGCAGACTCCTGCCGAAGCGCGGCAAGTCGTCGTCGACGCGACCAACGAGTCGGTCGGGCACGCGGCCGACGCACCGGTGCAGTTCTCCGCGACGTCGCAGACTCCGCCGGAGCCGCGGCACACGGTCGCGCTCGAGACGAACGAATCGGCGGGACATGCGGCGCCGCTGCCGGTGCAGTGCTCGCCAACGTCGCAGACACCGGCGGCTGCACGGCACGTCGTCGCCGACGTCGCGAACGAATCGGACGGGCATGCGATGCCGGTGCCGGTGCACTTTTCGGCGACGTCGCAGACATCGGTTGCCGCGCGACAAGTCGTGGTCGAGGCGATGAAAAGGTCGGCCGGGCACGCGGCGGCCGAGCCGGTGCACTTTTCCGCCGTGTCGCAGACGTCGGCCACGTCGCGGCAAGTCACTGTGGACGCCGAGAACGAATCGGTCGGACACGCGGCGCCCGAACCCGTGCAGTTTTCGGCAAGGTCGCAGACGCCGGCCGAACCCCGGCAGGTGGTCGTCGAGGCTACGAACGCGTCGGCGGGACACGCGACGTCGCTGCCGGTGCAGCTCTCCGCGACGTCGCAGACGCCGGCCGAAGCACGGCAAGTCGTCGTCGGAGCCGAGAACGCGTCGGCGGGACAAGCGACGTTGCCGCCGGTGCAGTTCTCGGCGATGTCGCAGACTCCGCCGGAAGGTCGGCACGTGAAGGTGAAAGGCTGCAGCGCATCGTCGGGACACGCGGCGCTGCTCCCGGTGCACGCTTCGGCGACGTCGCAGACGCCGGCTGCCGAGCGGCAGACGGTCCCTGAATCGACGAACTCATCGACGGGGCAGTCGTTCGACGTGCCGTCGCAGATCTCGGCCAGGTCGCAGTCGCCGGTCTGGGCGCGGCACGTGGTGGTCAGCTTGGTGTCGTCCGGACAGTCCGGAGAGCTGCCGTCGCACTTCTCCTCGCTGTCGCAGACTCCGGCCGCCGCGCGACAAGACGTGTCGGCAGCGGAAAGCTCGGAGACGCAGATTCCCGCCAGGCAGGTGTCGTTCTGCGTGCAGGCGTGGTGGTCGTCGCAGGGGCCGCCTTCGTTGGTCGGCGTGTAGAGGCAGCTTCCGCCGCCATCCTCGGTGCACGAGTCGGCGGTGCAGTCGTTGTTGTCGTCGCAGTTGCGCGGCGTGAACACGCAGGCGTCGTTGCTGCAGGTGTCGACCGTGCAGAACAGGCCGTCGTCGCAGACGCGCGGAGTGCCCTTGCACGTGCCGTCCTGGCACGTGTCGCCTACGGTGCAGAAGTCGCCGTCGTCGCACGGGGCGCTGTTCGGCACGTGCGTGCAGTTGCCGCTTCCGTCGCAGACGTCGGTAGTGCACGGGTTCTGGTCGTCATCGCATCCGGTGACGCTGCTCGCGAAGGAATTGGCCGGGCACGCCGGCGACACTCCGGTGCACTGTTCGGCAACGTCGCAGAAATCCGCCGCCGGGCGGCACGTGACGTCCCCACCGAGGAATGCGTCCGCAGCGCACGCATTCGACACGCCGTCGCAGCTTTCGGCGACGTCGCAGATACCGGCGGAGCCGCGGCAGACCGCGGTGCTCTTGGCATCAATGGGGCAATCCGTGCCCGAACCGGTGCAGTGCTCGGCAAGATCGCACACTCCGCCGCTCGCGCGGCAGAGAGTGGCGCTCGAAGCGAACGCGTCGGTCGGGCACGCGGCGGTCGATCCGGTGCAGGATTCCGCGCTGTCGCAGATTCCGGCCTCGGGGCGGCACACGGTCGAGGAGTCGAGGAACTGGTCGGCAGGACACGCCGCCGTCGCGCCGGTGCACGACTCGCTCGTATCGCAAACTCCGGCGCTGGTGCGGCAAACGGTGTCCGACGAGACGAACTGGTCGGACGGACACGCGTTCGTCACGCCGTCGCAGTTTTCGGCGATGTCGCAGACGCCGGCCGCCGCGCGGCAGACGGTGGTACTGGGAATGACCGCGTCGGCGGGGCAGGAATCGGAGACGCCGTCGCAGGTCTCGACCGCGTCGCAGACATCGGCGGCCGGACGGCACACCGCGATGCTCTTCGTGTCGGTCGGACACGAGGCGCCGGCGCCGGTGCAATGCTCGGCGACGTCGCAGACGCCGGCGCTGCCGCGGCAGATCGTCGACGTGGATGCGAATGCATCGGTCGGACATGCAGCCGATGTGCCGGTGCAGCTTTCGGCGACGTCGCAGACGTCGGCCGCCGAGCGGCACTCGGCGCCCCCGGCGACGAAGACGTTGGCCGGGCAGTTGTTGGACACGCCGTCGCAGGTCTCGTCGACGTCGCAGACGCCAGCAGCGGCGCGGCAGAGGGCCGTGCTCTTGGCATCGGCCGTACAAGCCGTGTTCACGCCGTCGCAGGTATCGGCAAGATCGCAGACGCCGACAGCGCTGCGGCATACCTTCGTCGACGCCGCCACGGTGTCGGCGGGACACGAATCGGAAGTGCCGTCACAGCTTTCGGCCGCGTCGCAGACGTCGACCGCGCTGCGGCAGACGGCCGTGCTCTTGGCGTCCGTGGGGCACGCGGCCGAGCCGCCGGTGCAGTTTTCGGCCAGGTCGCAGACTCCGACCGACGAGCGGCACACGGCGGCCGAGGAGACGAACGCATTGGCCGGGCAGCCGGCCGACGTTCCCGTGCACGATTCGTCCACGTCGCAGACGCCGGCGGACGCGCGGCAGAGCGTACCGGATGAGACGAAGCCGTTGGCCCCACACGTCGTCGACGTGCCGTCGCAGGTTTCGGCGACATCGCAGATGCCCGCCGACGGGCGGCAGGCGACGCCCGATCCCTTGACGACATCGATCGGACAGGAGTCGGAAGTGCCGTCGCAGCTTTCCGCAAGGTCGCAGATGCCGGTTGCCGAGCGACAGACGGCGACACTCTTGGCATCGGCCGGACACGCGGCCGCAGCGCCGGTGCAGTTCTCCGTGAGATCGCAGATGCCGACCGATGCGCGGCAGACTGTGGTCGAGCTCACGAACGCGTTGGCGGGGCATGCCGCGGACGTGCCCGTGCAGGATTCGGCGAGGTCACAGATGCCTGCCGGGTCGCGGCAGACCGTGGTCGAGCTCACGAACGCGTTGGCGGGGCATGTCGCGGACGTGCCCGTGCAGGACTCGGCCACGTCGCAGACGCCTGCCGACGCGCGGCAGGTAGTGCCCGACGAGACCAGCGTGTCCGAAGGGCAGGAATTCGAAGTTCCCGTGCAGTTCTCGGCGACGTCGCAGGCGCCGGCCGCCACGCGGCACACCACGGTCGATGCGGACATCACGTCCGCGGGACACGAATCGGAAACCCCGTTGCAGGTCTCGACGGCGTCGCAGGCATCGGTGGCCGGGCGGCACACTGCCGCGCTCTTCGCATCCGCCGGGCACGCGGCCGTCGATCCCGTGCAATTCTCCGCGAGGTCGCAGACTCCGACCGACCCGCGGCAGAGGTTCACCGAGCTCAGGAACGAGTCGGTCGGACAGGTTCCGCTGGTGCCGGTGCAGGACTCGGCAACGTCGCAGACGCCGGCCACGTCGCGGCACGGGATTCCCGACGAGGAGAATGCATTGGCGGGGCAGGAGGTCGAGGTTCCGTCGCAGGTCTCGGCCACGTCGCAGACACTGACGGCGGCGCGGCACAGCGCGCCGGCATTGCCCGCCGTATGGGCGCAGGTGCCGGTTCCGTTGCACTGGTCGAGCGTGCACGGGTTGTTGTCGCTCGAGCACGAGACGCCGGCCGTGGTGAAGCAGGAAGCGGTGGCCTCGTTGCACGTGTCGTTGCACTCGGTGGTGCACGGGCTGCCCGCGTGGTTGCAGGTGCCGCCGCCGCAGGTGTCTGCGCCGTTGCAGAAAACGCCGTCATCGCATGCGAGCGTGTTGTTGCTGTGCGAGCACTGGGCGCCCTGCCCCGTCACCTTGCAGGTGTCGGTCGTGCAGACGTTCCCGTCGTCGCAAGGGGTGGACGTGCCGGCGTGGCAGGTGCCGCCGCCGCAGGTGTCGCCCGTCGTGCAGGGATCGCCGTCGTCGCACGGCGCGGTGTTGTTGACGTGCTGGCAGCCTCCCGAGGCGTCGCAGATGTCGTCGGTGCAAGGGTTGAGGTCGTCGGTGCAGGCGTGGCCCTGGTTGGCAAAACCGTTGGTCGGGCAGGAACCGGAGTTTCCGGTGCAGTTCTCGGCGACGTCGCAGATGCCGGCCGAACCGCGGCAGACCACGGTCGAGGCCACGAACGCATCGGCAGGACAGTTGTCGGAAGTTCCGTTGCAGCTTTCGGCGACGTCGCAGACACCGGACGCGGAGCGACAGACCGCGTTGCTCTTGGCGTCGGCCGGGCACGTGGTGCTGGTGCCGGTGCATCGTTCGGCGACGTCGCAGACACCAACCGCACCACGACACACGTTGACGGAGCTCAGCAGGGCATCGGCCGGACATGCGGAGCTGGTGCCGGTGCAGCTTTCGACGGCGTCGCAGACGCCGGCCGCCGAGCGGCACACCGTCGTCGAGGCCTGGAAGCCGTTGGCAGGGCACGCGTTCGAGACGCCGTCGCAGGTTTCCGCCGTATCGCAGACACCGGCAGAGGGCCGGCAGACGGCCGTGCTCTTGGCGTCGGCGGGACACGAGACCGAACCTCCGCTGCACGTCTCGGCGATGTCGCAGATGCCGAGGGCGGAGCGGCAGACCGTGGTCGAAGTCAGAAGGCCGTCGGCCGGACAGTCGTTGGAGACGCCGTTGCAGCTTTCCACCGCGTCGCAGACGTCGATCGCGGAGCGGCAGACCGCCACGCTCTTGGCATCGGCCGGGCACGATGCTGCCGCGCCGCTGCAGTTCTCGGCGAGATCGCAGACGCCGGCCGATGCGCGGCACTGCACCGTGCTCGCGACGAACGTGTCGGCGGGGCAGGCAGCGGCGGAGCCACTGCAGTTTTCGGCAACGTCGCAGACACCGGCCGATGCGCGGCACAGCGTGCTCGAAGGCAGGAACGCGTTGGTCGGGCACGTGGTCGACGTCCCGTCGCAGATTTCGGCGACGTCGCAGACGCCTGCTACCGCGCGGCACAGCGCGCCGGGGTTGCCGGCCGGATGCGCGCAGGTTCCCGTCCCGTTGCACTGGTCGACGGTGCACGGGTTGTTGTCCGTTGAGCACGAAGTGCCGGCCGCGCTGAAGCACGATGCATTGCCTTCGTTGCACGTGTCGTTGCACTCGGTCGTGCACGGGTTGCCCGAGTGGTTGCAGGTGCCGCTGCCACAAGTGTCGGTGCCGTTGCAGAATACGCCGTCGTTGCAGGGCAACGTGTTATTGCTGTGCGTGCAGGTCTGGGTCTGCTCCTTGCAGGTGTCGGTGGTGCAGACGTTGCTGTCGTCGCACGGAGAGCCGGTGCCGGCGACGCAGGCGCCGTTGCTGCAGGTGTCGCCCGCCGTGCAGAATTTTCCGTCGCTGCACGGGGCCGTGTTGTTCGTGTGCAGGCAGGTGCCCGAGCCGTCGCAGGTGTCGTCGGTGCACGGGTTGCCGTCGTCGGTGCACGCGGTGCCGACCGGCGAAGCACACGTATCGGTCGATTCGTTGCAGGTGTTGTTGCAGGTCGTCGTGCACGGGGTTCCGCTGTGCGTACAACTGCCGCCCGAGCAGACATCGGTGCCGTTGCAGAACAGGCCGTCGTCGCAGGACGCCGTGTTGTTCGGATGCGTGCAGAACACCGACGTTCCGCTGCAGACGTCGGTGGTGCACGGGTTGCCGTCGTTGGTGCAGCCGGTGATCGAGGACGCGAAGCCGTCGGCCGGGCAAGACGACGAGGTGCCGGTGCAGGTCTCGGCGACGTCACAGACGCCGGCAGACGCGCGGCACACCGTGCCCGAAGTCGACAGCGAATCGGTGGGACAGGTATTCGACGTGCCGGTGCATTTTTCGGCCGGGTCGCAGATGCCGGCGCTCGTGCGGCACGTGGTGGTCGAGGCGGCGAACGAATCGGCCGGACACGCCGCGGCGGTTCCGGTGCAGTTCTCGGCAACGTCGCAGAGGCCGGCCGAGCCGCGGCAGACGACGGTCGAGGCGACGAAGGCATCGGCCGGACAGGTATCGGAGACGCCGTTGCAGCTTTCGGTGACGTCGCAGGAGCCGGCTGACGGACGGCAGACTGCCACGCTCTTGCTGTCGGCCGGACAGACGGCCGAGCCGCCGTTGCAGAACTCGGCGAGGTCGCAGATGCCGTTGGACGCGCGGCACAGCGTCGTCGTCGGCAGGAAGCCGTTGCCCGGGCAGACCGTGGAGGTGCCGGTGCAGGTTTCGGCGGCGTCGCAGATTCCGACCGAAGAACGGCAGACGGTCGCCGTGGACGCGAAGGCGTCGACGGGGCATGCCGCTGCGTTTCCAGTGCAGGTTTCGGCGACGTCGCAGGTCACCGAAGCGCCGCGGCAGACGACCGAGCTTGCCTGGAACGAATCTGCCGGACAGCTCGCCGAGGTGCCGCTGCAGTTCTCGGCGACGTCGCAGATGCCGGCCGAGGAGCGGCAGACGCTCGAGGTCGATGCGAACGAATCGGCCGGGCAGGTGTTGCTTACGCCGTTGCAGCTCTCGGCGACGTCACACACTCCGGCCGATGCGCGGCAGACGGCCACGCTCTTGGCATCGGCGGGACAGGAGCCCGATACGCCGTTGCAGAATTCGGCAGGGTCGCAGACGCCGGCCGAGCTGCGGCACAGCGTGGTCGTGGACAGCACCGTGTCGGATGGACAGACCGTGGACGTACCGGTGCAGGATTCGGCGACGTCGCAGGTTCCCGCAACCGCGCGGCACAGGGTCCCGCTGGAGGCGAAGGAATCGCCCGGGCAGACGGTGGAGTTTCCGGTGCAGGTCTCGGCGACGTCGCAGACGCTGGTCGCGCTGCGGCAGACGACAGAGGAGGATGCCGGCACGTCGGCAGGACAATCGACGGAGTTTCCCGTGCAGGTTTCGGCGGCGTCGCAAATCGCGGTCGATGCGCGGCACACCACCGTCGTGGTCGCGAAGGAATCGGCCGGACAATCGTTGCCTACTCCGTCGCAACTCTCGGTGAGATCACAGACGCCGCTGGACGGGCGACAGACGGAAGTCAGTTTCGCATCGCCCGGACAGCTGGCCTGGCCGCCGGTGCATTTCTCGACGGCATCGCAGACTCCGGCCGCGTCGCGGCACACCGTCGTCGACGGAAGGAACGTATTGGCGGGGCACGTCGTCGACGTCCCGTCGCAGCTCTCGACGATATCGCAGGAGCCGGCTGCGGCCCTGCAGACGGTGCCGCTCGGCTGCCGCGAATCGGCAGGACAGCCGGCCGACGTGCCGTCGCAGGTCTCGACGGCATCGCAAGCGCCGGTGGCCGAGCGGCAGACCGTCGTGGACGTCACGAATGTGTCGACCGGACAGGCGGCATCGACCGCCGGAGTCTGGTTGCCGCACGTCTCGGCGAGGTCACAGACACCGGCGCTGGCACGGCAGACGGTGGTCGACGCAAGAAGATTACAGGTCTTCGAGTCGCAACAGGGGCCGGTCTCGCACTGCTCGTTGCCGTTGAGGATTCCGTCGGGGGCGCCGTGGCAGTTGTTCTGCGCGGCTGGGGCGGAGTGAGGAAGCAGGAGTGCGCCGGCCAGGACCACGGCCCAGGCGACTAGCGTGCGCGAGAACAAAGAATGCATCGTTCCTCCCAGTGCGGGGCGCTTCCGCACCTGACAGCCTCTTTCGAACCCCCGAAGCCGGGCCCCGTTCCCGACCGGCGCGGCGCTTGCGAGCCGGTGCAGCAATGCTGCGCCAGCACGCGAGCCGCGAGTGGGGAGCGACACGCTAGCCCAGAATCGCGGGCGCTACCATAAGGGATGGCACCCGAATGTGTGCGCTGAGGATTGCCAAAGACGGCCCCCGTGCAGATGCTGGACGCGAACGAGTCCGGCCGGGTCCGGCTCCACACCCGGGTGCGCCGGGGGCAGGATGATCGGCAGGATCGTCAGCGGGATTGCAGAAGGACCGTCAGCAGGATTGCCAGAAGGATCCTCGGCGGGATCACCACGATGATCCCAGGGCCGGGGCCGCTGCCACGGAGGATTACCAGAATGAGTTGCCAACGTGCCTGACCAGTGGTTGCCGGGTCGCCCTCCGGGCTCCCAGGGGCCGAACGACCCCATCGCCGAGTTGCAGAAGCTCTGGGGCCAGATCGTCGGAGGCCGCGGCGGCGGCAACGGCCAGTCTCCTCCCGGACCGGGCTTCAGCCTGAGCCCGTCGCTTCTGGCGGCGATCCTGGCCGCCGTGTGGCTGCTGTCGGGAATCTTCATCGTTGCGCCCGACGAGCGCGGCATCGTGCTGCGCTTCGGCCGCGTGGTCCGCGAAGCGGGCCCCGGCCCCGGCTATCACCTGCCGTGGCCGATCGAGGAAGTGATGAAGCCGTCGGTCACCGCCATCCGCAAGGAGGAATTCGGGTTCCGCACGGTGTCGGTCGGCCCTCCGGCGCGCTACGTCGACGAGGACAGCGAGGCGCTGATGGTCACGGGCGACGAGAACATCGTCAAGCTCCAGTTCATCGTGCAGTACCGCATCAAGCCCGACGCCAGCGGCCCTTCCGATTTCCTCTTCAAGGTCCATGACGGCCAGAGAACGGTGCGGGACGCCGCCGAAGCCGCGATGCGCGAAGTGATCGGCCGCAGCGACATCGACGACGCGCTGACCGAAGGCAAGGACAGGATCCAGACCGAGGCCCAGGTGCTGATGCAGCAGATCGTCGACCGCTACAGCCTCGGCGCCGAGATCATGACCGTCAAGCTCCAGGACGTCGATCCTCCCGACCAGGTTGCCGACGCGTTCAAGGACGTGATCAGCGCGCAGCAGGACCGCGAAAGAATGATCAACGAGGCCACCGGCTACAGCAACGACGTCGTCCCGAAGGCTCGGGGCCAGGCGGCGCAGATGCTGAACGAGGCCGACGCGTACGCGCAGACCAAGGTGCGCGACGCCGAAGGCTCGGCGGGACGATTCAGTGCGCTGCAGGCCGAGTACGCCAAGGCCAGCGACGTCACGCGCACGCGCCTGTACCTGGAAACGATGGAACAGGTGGTGGGCCGCAGCAATCTCATCGTCCTCGACGCCAACTCGGCAAAGCAGGTCGTGCCTTACCTTCCGCTGGACCAGATGCTCAAGGCACCAAAACCCGCGGCGGCAGAGCCGGCGGCGAAACCGTGACGGCGGCGGTACTGCGATGAACCGCCGACATCTGCCCCTGGCAATCTTCCTCGTCGTGCTCGCCGCCACGTGGAATCTCGCGCTCTACACCGTTCCGCAGTGGAAACAGGCGATGGTCGTCCAGCTCGGCGAGCCGGTGCGCATCGTCCAGGAGCCCGGCCTGTACTGGAAGATCCCGTTCGTCCAGAACGTGCTCTACTTCGACCTTCGCCTGATGGACTACGACGCCTCTCCGCGCGACGTGCTGACCAAGGACAAGCAGCAGCTCGTCGTCGACAACTTCGCGCGCTGGCGCATCCGCGATCCGCTGCAGTTCTACCGCACCGTGCGCGACGAGGCCGGCGCCGCCTCGCGCCTCGACGACATCATCTATTCGGACGTCCGTGAGAACCTCGGTCGTCACACGCTGGCGGAGATCATCAAGACCGACCGTCCCCAGATCATGGCCGAGGTGACACAGGCCTGCGACAAGAAGACGCGCGACTACGGCATCGAGATCGCCGACGTGCGCATCAAGCGCGCCGACCTGCCGGTCAAGACCGAGATGAACGTCTTCAGTCGCATGCGCACCGAGCGCGAGCGCCTGGCCAAGAAGTTCCGCGCCGAAGGCGACGAGGAGGCACGCAAGGTGCGCTCGGAGGCCGACAAGCAGGTCTCGATCCTGATGGCCGAAGCACGCAAGTCCTCGGAGATCCGCCGCGGCGAAGGCGATGCCCAGGCCGTGAAGATCTTCGCCGACGCGAGCGCGCGCGATCCCGACTTCTACCTGTTCGTCCGCACCCTGGAGGCCTATCGGAACGCGATCCAGCCCGGCACTTCGCTGGTTCTTTCTCCCGACAGCGAGTTCCTTCACCTGTTCCAGGGCGACCGCAGGCCGGCCCGGCCGTAATCGGCCGGGCCGCCGTCCCTCGCGGGCTGCCGTCTCTTGCGGACCGCCGTCTGTTGCGGACCACCGTCTCTTGCGGACCGCGGCGGCCAGTTCGCTGCGCGGCCGGCGGGCTCGCGGGCCCGCCCATGACGTTCGCCTCGCCTGAATTGTGCGACGGCGGTCCAGCGTGTAACCTCGCGCAAAAGGAGGACCACCAATGTTTTCAAGGAGCCACGGATACCTGGCCACTGCGCTGGCGGGAGCGCTGGTCGCGACGACCTCGGTGGCCGCCCTCGCGGCCGACGAAGCGAGCCCATACGGCGGAAAGTCGGCTTACGTCAGCGCCGGCGGTGTGTACGCAATCGAGAATTCCGACTCGAACATCACCCAGGGAAGCCTCGACAACAGTGGCGGCTACGACCTGCGCCTCGGCTACGGGTTCAATGACTGGGCCGCGGCCGAGGTCGAATGGCAGGCGATGACCCACTTCGACACGAACTCGCACGACCCGGCCACCGGCATCGAGAACAATCCGTCGCCCGAAGCCCGACTGCTGAGCCTCAACGGCAGGTACTCGCCGCTGACCGGCCGCTTCCAGCCCTACGGGCTGATCGGCGGCGGCTGGTACAACGTGCAGGCCGACACGCAGCGCAACTCCCTCCACGAGAGCTCGTTCGCGATGAAGTTCGGCATCGGCCTTGCGGCCTACATCACGAACCGCGCGGGAGTCGCCGTCGAAGCCGCCTACATCCTCCCGCTGAGCGGCACACTGGCCGGCGGCCACAGCTTCGACGTCATCCCCCTCACCTTCAGCTTCTTCTTCCACTTCAAGTAGGAAGAGCTCCGACCTTTGGGGTCAGGCACCATTCCTGTGGTGCCTGACCCCATTCCTGTGGTGCCTGACCCCATTCCCCTGGTGCCTGACCCCATTCCCAAGATGTAATAATCAGCGGACGAGCAGGAGGAAGAGGGCGAGCTCGTCGAGAGCCTTGCCGACGGGATGCGCAGGGTGCGCGACGATGACCGGCTGCAGCGTCGTCGCCCCTTTGTGAAACAGCTCCGGCGCCGCAGGAATGATGCCGTACTTCTTCAGCCCGAGTTGCGAGTTGATGTCGGCCGCCGCAATCGCATCCGGCATCTGCAGGCGCGAGACGATGACGCTGCCGATCGGCACGCGCACGTTCCACGACTGGAACAGCGACATCATCACGCGCGCTGCTGCGACGGACGACGGCTCGCGCTCGATGACCATGGCGACGAGGTCCGCCTTGCAGAGGATTTCCTTGTTGACGGCCGTGGCCTGGGACGCAAGGTCGATGATCACCAGGTCGGACGTGCGGATCGCGGCGTCCAGAATCGCACGCGCCTGTTCGACGCGCAGGATGCCGAAATCCTCGGGATTTTGCGGGGAAGCCAGCACCCGCAGCCCGTTCAAGTGGCGCGAAAGGCTCTGCTCGACTTTTTCCGGCGTGATCTGGTGGGGCTCGAGCACGAGCAGCGTCGCCATGTCGTGCAGCGGCGCGATGTTGACGAGCCTCGTCAGGTTTCCGTAGTCGCCGCGCATCTCGATCGCAGTGACCGACAGGCCCCTGCCGCACAGCGCGGAAGCGACGTTGGCGACGATCGTCGTCGTGCCTGCGCCGCCCTTGGCGCCGATCAGCGCGACGGTGCGTCCCCGCTTCGATGGCGCAGCCGGCGCAAAACCGGAGGCCGGCTCCTGCACCTTGGCCGCGTAACCTTCGATCGCGTAGCGAAGCGTGCGCGCGAGATGGCGTGAGCGCAGCTCGCTCTTGACGAGGTAGCCCGCCGCGCCGTGCTTCATCGCCTCGACGTCGACTTCGCGCGCGTCCTGTCCGGTCAGGATGATGACGGGACCGAGGCGCCCTTCCTGCAGCTCGCCGCAAAGCAGATCGAGGCCGCTGCGACGGCCGAGGCGGTAGTCGACGAGGAAGACGTCGTAGCCGCCGCGACGGATCTCGAGGATCGCGTCTTCGTAAGTCGGCGCCCACACCAGGTCGAACTGCTCGTCCTCGACTTCGGCGAGCAGCTCGCGGGTAAGCGTATAGTCGTCTTCGTCGTCCTCGACGAGCAGGATTCGAATCGCGGCCATGCGAAGTTGCTTCCCCCGGGAACTCCCGACCTCGGCTTCGGTCCCTCCCCGGACCGCGAGCCTGCCGATGCCGGCTTCCCGATCCCCTTTTACCGACTCGCCTCCCGAATAACAGCCGTCATCGGCGTCGCGGTGCCGAATGTTCCTTTGCAAGGCGGGTGGAGCCGAGCGCAGGACTCGGAAAACGGGCCGGGGTCGCGCAGGCAGCGCCACGCCGGTGCCGGACCCGAACTTGCCAGCGACGAGCCGGCGAACGGCCCGTTCGGGGCGCCGCGACGGAGCCGGGCTACTGGGCCGGGGCCGCCGGCGCCGCTGCCGCGGGGCCCTTCTGGGCGGCGATCGAGACCGCCGTGGCCCCTGCTCTCTTGGCCGCCTGCAGGATGTCGACGGCCTCGCCCAGCACGACGCTCTCGTCGCCCTGCAGGATCACGAGCTTCTTCGGGTCGTCGGCGAGCAGATCGCGAAGGGTCGGCTCGAGCTGGGCCAGCTCGACCGGGAGCTGGTTGACGAAGACCTTGTGGTCGGCCGTCACCGTCACCGTGAGCCCCCTCGATTCCTCGACCACCTGCTGGGCCTTCGGAAGGTTCACCGTCGCCGCCGACTCGACCATCGCGGAGGTCGTGATCATGAAGATGATCAGCAGCACGAGGAACACGTCGGTCAGCGGAGTGATGTTGATCTCGGCCATCAACGACTCGCCCGAGTCGTCGAGCTGGATCTTCCCGAGAGCCATCTACCGCTCCCCGACTGCCGATCCGGCAGCACCGGCTTCGACGAAACGCCCGAGGCCTACGCGAAGCTGGGTGTCGAGGTTGCCGATGCGCACCTGGAAGTAGTTGAAGAACAGCAGCGCCAGGATCGCGACGAGAAGACCGAGCGCGGTAGCGACCAGCGCTTCGGAGATTCCGGCGGCGACGACGGCGAAACCGCCCGTGCCCATGACCGCCATCTGGTGGAACGATTTGATGATGCCGATGACGGTGCCGAGAAGCCCGATGAACGGCGCGGAGGCGGCCACCGTGCCGAGCAGCCAGATGCTGCCCTTCAGGCGCCGCACCTCGTCCAGGCGGCGCCGCTCGCCGTACTCGAGCAGGTCGTCGGCGCTGGTGCGGCCGAGCAGGGAAACGAGCGGCGCATAGACGCGCGCTGCGGGGGAGGTCGTCATCGCGCCCTGCAGCGTCGCGCCCGCGCCGGCCGCATCTCCTGCCGCGAGCGAAGCGCACGCGCTTTCGGTGACGCCGTCGATCGAGCCGGCAAGGCCGCGCATGATCCACAGTCTCTCGATCATGATGCTCGTGATCATCACGGACATCGCGATCAGCGGGTAGGTCACGTACCAGCCGTTGCGGACCAGATCGATGATGCTGATGCTCGTGGCGACGGATTCGGGACTGGCGGCTGCGGTCGGGTCCATGGGTTCTCCTGTCTATCCGTTCCTGTTTCTATCCGGGCGCCGTTGCAATGGCGGGCTGCGGCAGGCGGCTGCGCTAGGGGCCGGCGCAGGACTTGGCCGCAACGTCGGCAAACTGCTTCTTCGTCGGCGCGTCGCGCAGATCGGGGTGGAAGCCGTCCACCTCGCGGACACTCTGGCAGGCCTTGTCCTTCTGTCCGGCGGCGACGAGGTCGCCGGCAAGCGCCAGGCGCGCCTCGTACCAGGCCGGGGTGGCAACCTGCTGGAGCATTGCCAGCCGCGACCACAATCCGGCGGCATCCTCGTTCTGCCCGCGCCGGTCGGCCAGCAGCGCGGAGGCTCTCAGCAGCGACCGCGATTCGGGCTGGGCGTGCAGCAGCTCGGCGTAAAGCGACGCTGCATCGCTCAGGCGATTCTGCTCGACGTAGGACATCGCCAGGTTGAGCTTGACCTCTTCCGGGATCGGCTTTCCTGCCGCGCGCATGCGGTCGAGCAGCGTCGTGGCCATTGCGGCCCAGCGCTGCGAGGCCGCGGGATCGGTGGGCGCCGCATCGGCGCTGCGCCTCAGCAGCGCGCGAGAGAGCTTCTCGACGATGTCGAAGTAGTTCGCTTCGGTGTCGGGCATCGCCGCCAGTATCTTGACCGCGGGCTCGGCAACATCGATGCGGTTCTGGGCGGTCGAGCCGGCGGCGCGAATCGCGGCGACCGGCAGCGCAAGGTCGCTGACTTTTGGATAGTGCGCCTCGAAGCCGTCGAGCAGCGACAGCGCTTCGGTAGAGTCGGCGCCGGGGCCGCTGCCGACGGCCATCGCATGCGCGACCGTCGTGCGTGCCTTCAGGTCTTCGGACGCCGATGCGCCGCCGCCGGAGGACAGCTTGTCGAAGCGCTTCCACGCATCCTCGGCGCGCGAGCGAAGCTCGGCGGCGCGCTCGGGCACGATGTTGTCGGTCGTGGCGATCGTGTCGGCCAGGCACTGAAGCTCGTTGGCCGCCGCGCGCAGACGAAACGCCGGCGGTCCCTCCACCTTCTCGAACGCGTCGGCGGCATCGGCATAGCGGCGCTGTCCCTGCAGCAGCTCCGCGTAACGGAACAGCCCTTCGTAGTGCGACTCGTGGTCGGGGTAGTTCTTGACGAAGTTTTCGACGACGGCGAAGAACGTGCCCTCGGTCTCCGGCGTCGCCGACGCACGATAGATTCCTTCGGCGGCCCGGAATTGCAGGTAGGCGGCTTCCGGGGCCAGCGCGCCCTTCGGTGCGGCATCGAGGTACTTGCGCAGCTCCCGCTCCGAGTCGGCGTAGCGGCCGAGGCGGAAGTAGCAGACGCCGAGGCGGTGGTGCACCTCGTTCTCGTGCGACCCCGCGTTGCCCGACTGCTCGATCTTCTCGTACGCCTTGGCCGCTTCTTCGAATTTCTCGGCTGCCGCGAGATTTTCGGCGGCGATCCATTCGGCCGACACCGTCGCTCCGAGCACGGGCCGCGGGTCTTTCAGGTGCGCAACGGCCATGGCGGTGACGCGCTGCGAGTACGAGGGACCGAGCGACGAAAGCTGAGCTGCCAGCGTCGCGGCTTCGCTGCGCACGTTGTCGCCGCCGCCCGCCGACATCGCCTGCAGCAGCGCTTCGAGGCGCAGCATGCGGATCTGCGTCAGCATCGCCGCGTTGACGCCGCCGCTTTGCGCTTCGGAAAGCAGTCGCTGCGTCTCGGCAAGGCCGCCCGAGCCTGAGGCCGATGCCTTCATCTGGCCGAGTGCCATGCGCGCCGGCCAGTACAGCGTCGTTCCCTTCGACTGCTCGAGCACGAGTTGGAGGTCGGATTCGGCTTCGCTCGTCTCGCCGAGCTCGCCGAGAGTGAGGCCGCGGCCGAGGATGCTCTCCATCCTCATTTTCGGGTCCGAAGCGCCGACGAACTCCGAGAATTCCTGAGCAGCCTTCTCGAGCCACGCCTTGCGCTTGTCCTTGTCGCTCGGGCTCAGCATCGCCATGCGGTAGTGCAGCCACGAGAGCTGCCCGGCTGCCGCCAGCGTGAAGCCGCGGTCGACCTGCCACCAGTGCTCCTTGTAGAGCACCTCGGGGTTGCCGTCGTCCCGGATGATGTCGGCCTGGGCCTTGTCGATGTGGCCCTGGTGGTGCGCGCGCAGTTTTTCGAGCAGCGGAAGAATCGCGCTTGCCGATGCGAGCGCAGCGCGGCGGCTCTCGTCGCTGCCGGTGCGCACCCATTGGTCGTAGCTGTCGGCAACCTGGTCCGACACCGCGGCCAGCTCGCCGAACAGCGCCTGCTCCTGCTGCTCGCCGAGGTTTCCCGCGACGGCGCGATCGGCTTCCGCGGCCATTTCGCCGATCGATGCAGCGCATGCAGCGCGCGGAGAGGCGCCAGCGATGACGAAGGCAGCGACGAGCGCGGCGATCAGAAATTGCCGGCTAATCGTCCCACCTCCTTTCGCCACTGCGGCCCGAAGGCCGCCACCAGCAGGTTCTCCGCAAGATCGGTGCTCTCCTTGACCTCGATCAGCTCGCCGCCGCCGTCGGCCGCGAAACGCCGGTACATCTCCTGGTTCTCCCTGAGGAACTGGGGAAGCGGCGTGATCTGGTCGGGCGCTCGACCGTGCAGGGTCTTGAACAGCTCGATCTCGTAGTCCCGGTGCATCTGCTCGGACAGGTCGATGAAGTGCACCGTGCCGCCCTTCTCGTGGAACTTGCGAAGCGTCGCCTCGAGAGGCGGGATCGTGTTCTCGTGCGGCGGAGAGCTGGTGACGACAACCATCGCGCGGTTGGCGTACTGGCGCCAGTCCATGTCCTCGACCGCCGTGCGCACCCCTTCGTAGACGGCCTCGGGATAATCGCCGCCGCCGCCGGCGTTGACCGACGAGATGAACGCCTCGAGCTTGTCGGCGTGGAACGAAAGCGACGACATGCGCACCGTGAAATCGTCGCCCTTGTCCTTGAAGACGACGATGCCGACGCGCGCGTTCGGCACCAGCGACTGGATGCGCGCGACGAGGTTCTCGACCTTGTTCTTCACGGTGTCGATCACGAACTCCATGCTGTTGGTCGCGTCGATCACGAAGACGACGTCGAAGCCCCACTTCTGCATCAGGCCGATGAAGTCGCCGAAACCGCGGCCGAAGCCCCTGCCAATTCCACCACCCATTCCGCCACCGGCGCCGAGGCCGGGACCGACCGCCATGCCGCCGCCGGTGGCTCCGCCGACGTCGCGAAGCGCCGAGGCAGTCCCCATCGGATTGATCTTCGGTGCGACGTCCGAGAGCTTGACGCCGACGTCGGAGAGGTCGGGAGTCACCTGGCTCTGCACCTGCGGCAGAGGCTCGACGTCGGAGGCCGCCTTCTGGATCGCCTCCTCGAGCGACTTCGACTCGTCGGTGCGCTCGGTCTGGGCATTGAGTTGCCCGTGTCCCACAAGGGTCGAAATCAACTCGCCTTTTCCGCCCTCCCCGTTGCCCGGACCACCACCACCCGACAGGAAGACGCTGGCCAGCAGGACGAAGATCACGAAGGCGTGAAGCCCGAGCGAGACGAGCCAGGAGACGCTGGTCTTGAAGTAGTCGCGGCGCAGCCACGGATAAACCGGGGGTGTGCGGCGCGGACGGTCTCCCCGGTCTTCGGTCACCGCGGCGAATCTACCAGAGCGCGCTCCGTTCGCCAGAACGCAAGTGATCGCGGACAGATTGCGTGCGCGTGGGCGAGGTCGCGACGCGGTGCGAGGCGCTGCGGGCTCCCCCGCAGTGTGGACCCGCTCGCCTGCCTCTGACACTGTTCCGCTCCTCGAAGACGCTGCCCGCGCGGAGTGCGCCGGCGCCGTCCCCAAAGGGAGAAAAGACCATGAAGGACTGCCTCGATTTTTACATCAACGGACAGTGGGTGAAGCCGGCGGTGGCCAATCCCTTCGACGTCGTCAATCCGGCGACCGACGAAGTGGTCGGGCACATCAGCCTCGGCAGCAAGGCCGACGTCGACAAGGCGGTCGCGGCAGCGAAGAAGGCTTTCGAGACCTGGTCGCGTACGACGCGCGAGGAGCGCATCGCGGTGCTCGAGCGCATTCTCGGATCCTACTCGTCGCACCTCGACGAGCTCGCCGAGACGATCTCGATGGAAATGGGCGCGCCGATGTGGCTCGCCAAGGCTGCCCAGGCTCCGTCCGGCATGGCCCACGTCGCCAACACGCTCGAGACGCTTCGCGCCTACGAATTCGAGACGAAGAAGGGCAAGACGCGCATCGTTCGCGAGCCGGTCGGCGTCTGCGGGCTGATCACTCCGTGGAACTGGCCGGTCAACCAGATCATGTGCAAGGTGGCGCCGGCCCTGGCCGCCGGTTGCACGATGGTGCTCAAGCCGAGCGAGATCGCTCCGCTGAACGCGATCGTCATCGCCAGGATCCTGCACGAGGCCGGCGTTCCCGCCGGGGTCTTCAACCTCGTCAACGGCGACGGGCCGACGGTGGGCACGGCGCTGTCGTCGCACCCCGACGTCGACATGATGTCGTTCACCGGCTCGACGCGCGCGGGAATCATGGTCGCCAAGAATGCAGCCGACACGGTCAAGCGCGTTGCCCAGGAGCTGGGCGGCAAGTCGGCGAACATCATCCTGCCCGATGCCGACCTGAAGACGGCCGTCACCGCCGGCATTCGCCAGTGCTTCACCAACAGCGGCCAGTCGTGCAACGCGCCGACGCGCATGCTGGTACCCGAAGCGAAACACGCCGAAGCGGTCGCGATCGCGAAGGAGGCCGCCTCAGCGGTCGCCGTTTCCGATCCCGCCACCGCTGATCCGGGCGCGATCGGCCCCGTCGTCAGCAAGGCCCAGTGGACGAAGATCCAGGGACTGATCAAGAAGGGCATCGACGAAGGCGCCCAGCTCGTCGCCGGAGGCCCCGGCCTTCCCGACGGCATGTCGCGAGGCTGCTTCGTCAGGCCGACCGTGTTCGCCGGCGTGCGCAACGACATGACGATCGCACGCGAGGAGATCTTCGGACCGGTGCTCACGATCCTGCCGTACAAGGACGAAGAGGAGGCGATCCGTATCGCCAACGACACCGTGTACGGGCTTTCGGGCTACGTGCAGTCGGCCGATGCGGAGCATGCGTACAAGGTCGCCTCGCGGCTGCGCACCGGAAACGTCCACGTCAACGGCGCCGGCCCCGATTTCGGCGCACCGTTCGGCGGCTACAAGCAAAGCGGCAACGGGCGCGAGTGGGGAGAATTCGGCTTCGAGGAATTCCTCGAGATCAAGGCGGTGATGGGCGCGCCGGCGTAGAGTGGTGGGGTCAGGCCCCAGCGCACATCAACTGGACGATGTCGCCCGCGCGATACGCGCTGGTGCCTGACCCCGGCACCGCGGCCGCTGGTGCCTGACCCCTATTTCCTTCGCCGCTCGCTCCGGGCAAGACTCCGCGCCCGGAGAAACGCCATGAAACCTCGCCAGGTCCTGTCCGTCGACGAGATCGACCTTTCTTCCATTGCGTTCTGGGAACGTCCCCTCGACGAGCGCGAAGGCGCATTCCAGACGCTGCGCAGCCAGAGGCCGATCTCGTTCTGCGCGGAGCCCGAGGTACCCGGTCTCGACAAGGGCCCCGGCTACTGGGCGCTGACGCGCCACGCCGACGTGCTCACCGTCAGCCGCAACCCGGAGATCTTTTCGTCGGCGCGCGGCGGCGTGAACGTCATCGACCAGCCCGCCGACTTCGGCGAGTTCTTCGGCTCGATGATCGTCATGGACGATCCGCGCCACGCGCGCTTGCGGCGCATCGTTTCCAAGGGCTTCACGCCGGCGATGCTGCGCAAGGTCGAGGACAACGTCGAGACGGCCGCCGCCGGCATCATCGACGCGGTGATCCGGCAAGGCTCCTGCGATTTCGTCTCCGACATCGCCGCCGCGCTGCCGCTGAAGATCATTTGCGACATGATGGGCATCCCCGAGTCGGACTACCGCTTCGTGTTCGACCGCACGAACATCATCCTCGGTGCCGGCGATCCCGAGTACGTGCCCGATCCGCTGTCGGTGATCCCTGCGCTGCTGCAGGCCGGGCAGGACCTGTCGGAGCTGATGCAGAACCTGGCGCGCTTCCGCCGCGAAAAGCCCACCGAGGACCTCACGTCCGCGCTGATCCACGCCGAAGTCGACGGCGAGAGGCTCACCGACCAGGAAGTCGGCTCTTTCTTCGTGCTGCTCGTCGCAGCGGGCAATGAGACCACCCGCAACGCGATCAGCCACGGCATGAAGGCGCTTTGCGACTTCCCCGACCAGAAGCGCCTGTGGCAGTCGAGCTTCGATCGCTACGCACCGACGGCGGTCGAGGAGATCGTCCGCTGGGCATCGCCGGTGATCCATTTCCGGCGTACCGCCACTGCCGACGCCGAGATCAGCGGCCAGAAAATTCGCGAAGGCGAGAAAGTGGTCATGTGGTACAACTCGGCCAACCGCGACGAGAAGGTCTGGGCCGATCCCTTCGCGTTCCGCATCGACCGCACGCCGAACGAGCACGTCGGTTTCGGCGGTCCCGGACCTCATTTCTGCATGGGCGCCCACCTCGCACGCCGCGAGATCACCGTGATGTTCCGCCAGCTCTTCCGGCGCCTGCCCGACCTCGAGGTCACGGCGCCGCCGGCGCGCCTGCTGTCGTTCTTCATCCACGGCATCAAGCGCATGCCTTGCGAGTTCACTGCCGGCGGCACGGTCGCCGCCTGACTTCCGGGCCGCGCCGCCGTCGCCGGCCGGCAATGGCGTTCGCAACGCTGCCTGCTGCTGCCCCGGCGCTCGACTCGACGACGCGAACGCGGACAATCGCGCGCGTCATCGAGGACCGGCCGTGACGCAGCGACTGATTGCAACAACCTGGCTCGTCCCCGCGAGCTGCTGCGTCCTTTTCGGTTGCAGCGTGCTCGGCCCGTCGGGAAACGGAGGCTGGTCCGGTGAGCGCCGCTCGCAGGAGATCGACCACGCCCGGCAGATGAGCCGCGCCGTCCTCGCGAGCACCGAAGCGAACACGGCCGCGCAAGCCGAGACGCCTGTGAGTAGCGCCACAGAAAGCGTCGCAACTGCGCCCGTCGCACGCACTCTCGACCTTGGCGCAGCGCTCGACCTGGCGTCCCGCAACAACCGCGGCATCGCGATTGCGCAGGAAAACGTCGCCGAAGCCGCCGGCAACGTCGCGATTGCACGGTCGGCGCTTCTGCCGACGCCGTCCGTACAGGCCGTCTACGACTGGTACAGCGACAAGGAGACGAACTCGATCAAGCTCGATCCGTCGCTGTTCCCGCCGGGCACGACGCTGCCGGTGGTCACCGTGCGCCAGCAGGAGTTCGCGACCGTCAATGCCGCCGTCAGCCTGGCCATCGACATCAGCGGGCAGCTGATGCACGTCCTCGAGTCTTCCCAGGCCTCCTATCGCGCCGAGAGCGCCCGCGCGTGGGCGACGCGCCTTCAGGAAGAGCGCGACGTCGTCGCGGCGTATTTCGGGCTGCTCGAAGCCAAGAGCCTTCTCGAGGTCAACCTGCAGACCGTGTCGCTGCACGAGCGCCAGCTCGCCGATGCGCAGAACCGCTTCGACCAGGGACGTCTGACGCGCAACGAGGTTCTCGTCGTCGACGTCGCGCTGGCCAATTCGCGCCAGAACAGCCTGCGCCTGGCAAACGTCGTCTCCTCGGCTCGCCGCGATCTCAACCGCGTCACCGGCCTGGAGATCGGCGACGACACCGACGCCCGCGACGTCGCGTCACGTCCGGGCCTTCCGACGCTCGACGGCGCGCTTGCGGCGGCACGTGCGAAGAACCCGCTGGTCACTTCGCTCGTCGAGGAAGTCCAGGCCGCCGACGAAAGGCTGACTGCTGCCCGCCGTGCCCGCCTGCCGCAATTCGGAGCGACCGGCGGCTACAGTACGACGACGGCCGACACCCTCCATCCGCGCGACTATGGTGCCGTTGGTGTCACGATGAACGTCGACCTCTACAGCTTCCGCCGCGAAGGCGAGATCGCGCGCCTGGATTCGGAGAGCCACCGCTCGCGCCTGCTGCTGGACCGCCTCGTGCGCGACATCGAAGCAATGGTTCGCGACAGCCACGACCGCGTGCGCGAGAGACTGTCGGCGATCGATACCGCACGCGTCGCCACCGACCAGGCCGACGAGAACCTTCGCATCCGCCAGGTACAGTTCCGCGAAGGCCGCGCCACCAGCGAGGACCTGCTCGACGCCGCCGAGCTGGCCGCGCGCCAGCGTGCCCAGCTCGCCTCGGCGCTCTACGAGGCCCACGAGCGCCGTGCCGAGCTTCAGCAGTTGATGGGCGAGCCGCTGGGCAACCTCCTTGCCGAGGGGTCGGTCCCGGCGGCTGCGTCGCGACCCCCCGCCCTCGCCGCGCCCGGGACGACCAGCGCGGCGCCCGCGCCGCCGCCCTCTTCGACGTCGCCCGCGCCTTTCGTCGAACCGCCGGTGCCTTCGACCGAGCCTTCCCGCACGAGCCAAGGAGACAGCGAACGATGAAACGCCTGCCCGCAATCGCTGCCATCGTCCTCGTCCTTGCCGGGGTGGTCTTCTTCGTGGTCCATCGCGACCACCGCAGCGGCGGCAAGTACACCGGATTCGTCGAAGGCGAGGAGCGGGTGCTAAGAAGCGAAGTCTCCGGCCGCGTCCTCGACATCGTGTTCCACGAAGGGGACTCGGTGCCGGCCGGCGCGGTCATCGCCCGCCTCGACGACGCCGACATTTCGGCGCGCGCCAAGTCGGCCAGGGACCAGGTCGACGTGCTGACGCGCCAGATCGAACAGGCCGTCATCGACGCCGATCTTCGCGAAGCGACGTGGAAACAGGACTTGAGGACGCGACAGGCCGAGTCCGACCAGGCCAGGGCCGACGTGGACCTCGCGGTGCGTACCGCCGAGCGCGAGGAGACGCTCGCCAAGAGCGGAGCGACGACGAAACAGTTCCTGGACGACACGCGAAACAGGCTTTCGGCCGCAAGGAGCGCTTCCGAGCGCGCTTCGGGCGTGCTCGAGCGCACGCGCGCCGAAGAAGCGACGATCACGTCGGCGCGCGCGAAAGTCGACGTGCTGAGGGAACAGAAGGAGCTGGCCGAAAGTCAGCTTGCCGAGCTCGAGGTCACGCACGGCAAGTTCCAGATCCACGCTCCGGCAGTGGCTACGGTGGTGCAGACCCAGCTGCTGTGGCCGGGAGAGCTGGCCCAGCCCGGCACACCGGTGCTGTCGGTGCTCGATCCGCGCGACAAGTACGTGCAGATCTACGTTCCGGTGCCGGATCTCGGCCGCATCCACGTCGGAACGAAGATGGACATCGATCTCGACTCCCAGCCCGACAAGCGCTGGCCGGGAGAAGTCTCGTTCGTTGCCGATCGTGCCAACTTCACGCCCGAAAAAATCGAAACGCGCAGCGACCGCGTCGGGCAGGTCTACCGCGTCAAGGTGCGCATCGTCGAAGGAGTCGAGTCGTTCCTGCCGGGCGCCGAGGCCGACGTGTACCTGAAGGACGAGGGAGCGAGGTGAGCCCGGCAGCGGCCGCGGAGAGGATCGAAGCGGCAGGCGTGCCGTCGATCTGCCTTCGCGCGCTGCGCAAGCGCTTCGGATCGCGCGAGGCGCTCTCCGGCATCGACCTCGACGTGCGCGGCGCGCAGATGCTCGGTGTCGTCGGGCCCGACGGCGCCGGCAAGACGACGCTGCTTCGCGTGCTGGCCGGCCTGCTGGAAATCGAGGCCGACGAAGCGCGAGTGCTCGGCTTCGACCTTCTCCAGGACGTCCAGCAGTACAAGCGCCACATCGGCTACGTGCCGCAGACATTCAGCCTCTATCGCGATCTCTCGATCCTCGAGAATCTTTCGTTTACCGCAAGGCTGCACCGCATCGACGATGCCGAGTTCGAGCGGCGCACGAGCGAGCTGCTCGAGCGAACCTCTCTCGCGCCGTTCGCCACGCGCATGGCCGGGGCCCTTTCGGGTGGCATGAAACAGAAGCTCGCGGTGGCCAACGCGCTGCTTCCGCATCCGTCGCTTCTCATCCTCGACGAGCCGACGGCCGGAGTCGACGTCGTCGCGCGGCGCGAGATCTTCGAGATCCTCGCCGAGCTGGAAAGCTCGGTGCTCGTCGTCGTCTCGACGAGCTACCTCGAGGAAGCCGCACTCTGCGACCATCTCGTCTACCTGCGCCGCGGCAGAGTGATCGCGCAGGGAAGCCCGCTCGAGCTCGAAGCCGCCACGGGGACCGAGCCGTACCGCGCGTGGACCGACGACTGCGAGACGGTACGCAACGCGGTGCGCGCGCTGCCGTGGGTCGACGGCGCCCGCGACTGCGGCCGCTTCGTGCGCGTCGAAGTGGAACGCGACAAGTCGCCGGGCGCCGAGGCCGTCTGCCGCGCGCTCGCCGATGTCCGCGGTGCCGACGGCACAACCGCCGTCGCGCTGGCCGAAAGGGCTCCGGCCGACCTCGAGTCGACGCTGCTGGCGCTCGGCCGCCGCGCAGGAGTGGCATGACGGCCGGCGCGCGAAACATCGTCATCGAGGCGAACGGCCTGACCAAGCGCTTCGGTGATTTCACCGCGGTCGACGACGCGACGCTTCACGTGCCGGAGGGCACGGTCTACGCGTTCCTCGGCGCCAACGGCTCGGGAAAAACGACGACGATCCGAATGCTGATCGGGCTGCTGACGCCCACCCACGGCAGCGTCACCGTCGCCGGCGTCGACGTGATCGCGCACCCTCGCCGCGTGCGCGAAGCCATCGGTTACATGGGCCAGAAAGTCAGCCTCTACCGCGGGCTGAGCCTCTACGAGAACGTCCAGTTCTACGGCGGACTGCACGACATCTCCGGAAAGGAGCTGAAGAGGCGCTGGGGATCGCTCAGCGAGCGTTTCTCGCTGGCGGAAGCCGAAAAATACCTCGCCGACGACCTGCCCGGCGGCCTTCGCCAGAGAGCGGGCCTGGCGCTGGCGATGCTGCACGAGCCGCGCGTGCTCTTCCTCGACGAGCCGACGGCCGGCGTCGACGTCGGCAGCCGCACGCTTTTCTGGGAGCTGATCCGCGAGCAGCGGCGCAGCGGCGTCACGGTGTTCGTGACGACGCATTTTCTCGACGAAGTCGACTACTGCGACCTCATCTCGTTCATCGACGCGGGAAGGATCCTCGTCGATTCCACACCCGAGGGATTGCGCGAGCGCTGGTCGGACGGCTACGAAGCGTTCTGCCCGGTGCCGGCCCACGGCGGCGCGGACAAGGTCGCCGCCGAGCTGGCGGCGGCGGGCTGGCAGGTGGAGACGGTCGAAGGCGGGCTGCGCCTGCGCGCGCGCTCCGCGAAAACTGCCATGCTGGCAGCGCTGGCACGCGCGGCAGGCCCCGAGGGTGCGCCGCGTGTGCAGGTGCAGCAACCGGCGATGTCGGACGTGTTCCAGAAGCTGATGACCGACGGAAAGAGCGAGGCGCCGCTGCCGTCATGATGAAGATGCCGAACCTCGCCTCCATCCGCAGGAGCGGCCGGCGGCTGCGCACGCTGATGGTACGCGAGTTTCGCGCGACGCTGCGCGACCCGTTCACGCTGTTCGTGATGATCTCGGTGCCGCTCGGCTCGCTGATGGCATTCGGCTTCATCGTCTCGACCGAAGTACACGGCATTCGCCTCGGCGTCTTCGACGGCGCCCAGTCGTCGCTCAGCCGCCGCCTCGTGGCCGAGCTGGCTGCCAACGACACCTTCGATCCGATCGTCTACCGCACGCGCGAAGAAGTGGAGCACGCGATGATCGGCGGCGACATCGGCGCGGCGATCGTGATCCCGGCCGATTTCGAGCGCGAGAGGCTGAGGGCGCTGGCATCGAGCCCCGCGGACGAGGCCGCCGAGATCCAGCTCTTCTACGACGGCGCCGAGCCGGTGCTCGCGCTCAACGCCGAGGCATCGATGCGCGGCATCGTCGCGGCCGCGCTCGCCGACGTCGCCGCCTCCGGCGGAGCGGCGCCGCAGATCCGCACCCACGGCGTCGATGCCGTCGTCCGGCCGATCTTCAACGCGACGCTCGACGGCCGGCCGTTCATGGTGGCGGGCACGTTCGGCTTCGTGCTGACGTTCCTGACGACGCTGATCACCGCCGTCTCCATCGTCAACGAGCGCCTGACCGGAACCTACGACCAGCTGCAGCTCACGCCGGCCACTCCGCTCGAAATCCTGCTCGGCAAGATGGTGCCGTTCGGCGCGGTCTTCTCGTTCGACCTGATCCTGATGATGCTCGTCGCGGGTTTCGTGCTCGGCACCTGGCCTGCCGGAAATCCGTTCCTGTTCTGGATCGTGGCGACGTTCTACGTCGCAACCTCGCTGGCGATGGGACTGATCTTCTCGGCCACCTCGGCCACGGCCGCCGAAGCCGTGCAGAAAACCGTGCTGTCGAGCATCCCGCTGATCCAGCTGAGCGGCTTCATCTATCCGGTGCGCAGCATGCCGCAGCCGATCCGCTCTCTGGCCCAGCTCATTCCGGCGACGCACTTCCTCGAGGTAAGCCGCGCAATCTATCTTCGCGGCGAGGGCGTGGCCGAGCTGTGGCCGCAGATCGCCATCCTCACGGTGATGGGCCTGGCGCTGGTCGCCATCGCGCTTCGTACGCTGGAGTCACGCGCGTGAGCTTGTCGTTCTGGCAGAACGTGCTCGCGATCGCGTACAAGGAGGCGACGCTGCTGCGGCGCAGCGTCGTCGTCATCGGCGCCGTCGTCGCGCAGCCGGTGATCTTCCTGCTGCTGTTCGGATTCGTGCTGTCGAGCAAGCCGGCCAATGTGCCGTGGGCGGTGCTCGACCGCAGCCACAGCGAGCTTTCGCGCCGCCTGGTCGCCGAGACCCAGGCGAGCGGCTATTTCCTGCCGCGCCGCGAGGTCGCCAGCTACGAGCAGGGCATCGAGTGGCTGCGCCGCGGCAAGATCCTTGCGCTGCTGGTGCTGCCTCCCGAGCTTTCGCGCGACGCCGAGCGCGGCGGAGCCAGGGTGCAGATCCTGCTGGACGGCGCCGATCCGATCGCCGCCGCGCGCATCGGCGGCTACATGAAAGCGATCGCCGCGTCGGTCGAGACGACGGCGGGGCTGGACACCGACGAGCGCTTTGCCGCAGCCCCGGTCGAGCTGCGCCAGCGCTTCTGGTTCAACCCTACGCTGGCCGACAGCAACTTCCTGCTGGTCAGCCTGGCGGGAATGCTGCTGACGAACCTTTGCCTGTCGGTCGCCAGCTTCGGGCTGGTCAGCGAGCGCGAAGACGGCACCTGGGAACAGACGCTGGCGCTGCCGGTCACCGTCGTCGAGCTGGTGATCGGAAAGCTGATTCCCGACGTCGTGCTCTGTTACGGGATCCTCACGATCTCGATCCTCGGTCCCGGCATTTTCTTCGGCGTCTGGCCGGCCGGCAGCATCCTCGCGCTCGCGATCCTGACGCTTCCGTTCGTGCTGGCCACGCTCGGCGTCGGCGTCTTCATTTCGACGCTCGCCTCGACCGTGGCCCAGGCCGTGTTCATCTCGGTCTTCGCGATCATGCCGTCGTTCGTGCTTTCGGGCGTGATGATGCCGTACCAGCTCATGCCGACCGGCCCGCGCTGGGTGGGAGCCATCGCGCCGCTTCGCTGGTACCAGATCGGGCTGCGCCGCATCGTCGCCCGCGGCGGCGGCCTCGAAGACGTGCTGGTCCCGATGCTGGCCGTCTCGGTCATGTTCGCCGCCTTCCTGGCGCTGATCCGCCTTCGAACCCGCCCGCGTCTCGGCTGAGCGCGCCGAGCTCGTGACGATCGCATGAAGCGCAAGCCCGCCGGGACGCAGGATCGCGATTTGCCTCGCATGCGCTTCGGCAGACAATTGCCGTTCGTGCTGCGGCGCCACCATTCGTTCCTGCTCTGGATCGCGCTGCTGCTGTGCGCTCCCCTTCCGTTCTTCCTCCTCGAGGTCGGACACCAGCCGCTCATTGCCACCGCACAGCTGCTCGTCGTCACCTTGGCACTGATCGCCAGCGAGGGCGCCAGCGGAGCACTCACAGTGACGGCATGGATCCTGGCGCTGCAGATCCTGCTCGGAGCGATTGCGTTCGGGATGCTGTCGATCGTCGTCACGCGGGCCCTCGATCGTGCTCTCGGTGCCCGCGCCGTCCCGGCGACGATGGTGTTGATCGTCGTGATGTTCGCCGTGGCGCTGACCCAGCCGATCTACCGCACTCCGTTCCGCACGACGGGGCTGCAGTCGACGCTGCCGGAGGCATTCGAGTGACGAAGCTGTCGTGGCCAAAGCGCGCGACGGCCGCCTTGCTCGCCGGAGCGCTCGGCACGGCGCCGCTGGTCGTCGCCGGCCAGGACGCCGTTGCCCACGCGCGCGCGGCTGCGTCGCATCAACAGGTCGGCCGCGGCGAGGATCCAGGCACCCCGTCCCACCGCTGCGCCTCGTACACGCCGCTTCGCCGGCCGCTGTTCGGCGACCTGCACGTGCACACGTCGTTGTCGTTCGACGCCAACTCGCTCGGCGTGCGCAACATGCCGCCTGCAGCGTACCGATTCGCCAAGGGCGACCAGATCGGGCTGCAGCCGTACGACGAGGCCGGCAAGCCGCTGCGCCATGCCAAGCTCGAGCGACCGCTGGATTTCGCCGCCGTTACCGACCACTCCGAGCTGCTCGGCGAGCTTCGCATCTGCCATACGCCGGGCACTCCGGGCTACGATTCGATGGTCTGCCGAATCCAGCGGCGCTGGCCGCTTCTCGCGTACATCTTCGTGAGCAGCCGCATGCTCAACAGCGCCGATCCCAAGCGCTACAGCTTCTGCGGCAGGAACGGCGAGATCTGCCGCCAGGCGGCCGCCGGGCCGTGGCAGGAAATCCGCGATGCCGCGGCCGAAGCCTACGACCAGACCGACGCATGCTCGTTCACGAGCTTCGTCGCGTACGAATGGAGCGGCGGCCCCGGCGGCAACATGACCCACCGCAACGTGATCTTCGCCGACGAGCACGCGCCCGATCTTCCCGTCAGCTTCATCGACGAGAGCACCGGCGAAGGTCTGTGGAAGCACCTCGACCAGGATTGCCGCAAGAGCGGCTGCCGCTACATCACGATCCCGCACAACACGAACCTCTCCAACGGGATGCTGTTCAACACCGAGACGCCGACGCGCGAAGACGCCGAGAGGCGCCGCCGCCTCGAGCCGCTGCTCGAGGTCATCCAGCACAAGGGCGACTCCGAGTGCCGCGCCGGCGCGGCCGACGAGCTGTGCTCGTTCGAGAAGCTGCCGTTCTCGCGCATGCAGGAGCAGCCGTTCCACGTGACCTGGAAGCAGCCCGGTCCGCTCAGCTTCGCGCGCGAAATCCTCGGCGAAGGGCTCGTGCGCGAATCCAGGCTCGGGCTGAATCCGTTCCGCCTCGGCATGATCGGTTCCACCGATACCCACTTGGCAGCGGCCGGGTTGACGGCAGAAAAAGGCTATCCGGGCCACGGCGCCGGCGGCGACACGAGCGCGACCGAAGTGCCGCGCGTCGCCGATTCGGTATGGTTCAACCCCGGAGGCCTCGCGGTCGTGTGGGCCGAGGAAAACAGCCGCGAGTCGATCTGGGCAGCGCTCAACCGGCGCGAGGTCTACGCCACCAGCGGCCCGCGCATGATCGTGCGCTTCTTCGGCGGTTTCGATTACCCCGACAACCTCTGCAACAGCATGCGCTTTGCCGAAGACGGCTACGCCGGCGGCGTGCCGATGGGCGGCGAGCTGCACCAGTTCCCGGACCAGCCGAAGGCCCCGGTATTCGCGGTCTCCGCGCTGCAGGACGCCGGCACCAAGGACAGCCCCGGCACTGCGCTCGACCGCCTGCAGATCGTCAAGATCTGGTATTCGGGTGGGTCGGTGCACGAGAAAACCATCGACGTCACGACGGGCGCAGGCGCGAGCGATCTCGACGCGAGCACCTGCGCACCCACGAAGAGCGGCAGCGCCAGCCTGTGCGCCACCTGGCGCGACACCGAGTACGATCCGAAAGCCTCGGCGCTCTACTACGCGCGCGTCGTCGAGCAGCCGAGCTGCCGCTGGACCGGATTTGCATGCGCGGCCGTCCATGCCGACTGCCGCCATCCGGGCTCCCTTCCGGAGGGCTTCGCGTTCTGCTGCGACGCTGCCGTCGCCAAGACGGTCCAGGAAAGGGCGATCACGTCGCCGATCTGGCTTCCGACGGGACCGCCGAAGTAAGCCACCCACCGCCGCGTGCAAAAATGGTTTTGGTCGCGGCCGGCGTCGTGCTATCCGGCGCGACCGTGCGAACCGACAGGCTGCTGGCCCGCAAATCCATCGAAACCCTTCACGCCGAGCTCGCCGGCGCCGATCGACTCCACCGGGTGCTCGGCCGCTGGGCGCTGACCGCGCTCGGGGTCGGCGCCATCATCGGTGCCGGGATCTTCGTGCTGGCCGGGCTGGCCGCGCGCGACTACGCCGGCCCGTCGCTGATGCTGTCGTTCGTGCTCGCGGCCATCGGCTGCGCGCTGGCGGGTCTCTGCTACGCCGAGTTCGCCGCGATGATCCCTGTCGCCGGCAGTGCCTACACCTACGCGTATGCGACTCTCGGCGAGCTTCCCGCGTGGATCATCGGTTGGGACCTCGTGCTCGAGTACGCGATCGCTTCGTGCGCGGTTGCCCACGGCTGGTCCCACTATTTCCAGGCATTGCTGAGCCTGTACGGGATGTCGCTGCCGCCGTGGCTCAGCGGCGATCCGTTCAGCGCGACGGCCCAGGTGCTGGCCGCGGCGCCGCACATCGGCGGCATTCCGATCGTGTTCGACGCTTCGGCGCTGTCGATCGCGCTCCTGCTGACGATCGTGCTCGTCATCGGCATCCGCGAAAGCGCCGGCCTCAACACCGCGATCGTGCTGTTCAAGCTCGGGATCGTGCTGTTCGTGATTTTCGCGGGCATCCCGCACGTCGATGTGAAAAACTGGACGCCGTTCTTCCCGTACGGCGTCATGGGCACGTTCTCCGGTGCCTCGTACGTCTTCTTCGCGTACATCGGGTTCGACGCGATCAGCACCCACGCCGAGGAAGCGAAGACGCCGTCGCGCGACGTCCCGTTCGCGATCCTCACGTCCCTCGGGGTGTGCACCGTGCTGTACATCGCGGTCGCCGCCGTGCTGACGGGGATGATTCCCTACAAGGAGATCAACATCGATGCGCCGATCGTCGCGGCGTTCACGGCCAAGGGGCTCGGCGCCGCCAGCATCGTGATTTCGGTCGGCGCCGTGGCCGGCATCACGAGCGTCCTCCTGGTGATGATGCTGAGCCAGGCGCGCGTGCTGCTGGCGATGGCCCGCGACGGCCTGCTGCCGCACTGGATGTTCGGTGCCGTGCACCCGCGCTTTCGCACGCCGTGGCGCTCGACGATCCTGGTCGGAATGCTGGTGGGCACCATTGCGGCGCTTGTCCCGCTCAAAATCCTCGCCGAGGTGGTCAACATCGGAACGCTGTTCGCGTTCGTCGTCGTCTGCTCGGCGGTGCTCGTGATGCGCCGCACCAGGCCCGAGGTCGAAAGGCCGTTCCGCACCCCATGGGTACCGTTCGTGCCGATTGCCGGCATCGCCGCCAACCTCATCCTGATGCTCGCGCTGCGCTGGGAGAACTGGGCACGCCTGGTCGTCTGGATGGCAGTCGGCCTGGTGATCTACGCGGCCTACGGCTACCGCCACAGCAAGCTTCACGCGGCCGACTGAAGCTCTCGCGTACGACTGCTGCCGCGCCCGCGGCGCAGCGTCACGGCCGCTCGTGCACCCCGATGATACCCGTGCGGATCGCGTAGACTGTCAGCTCGGTGCGGTCCCGCAGACCCAGTCTCTGGAAGATGTTGTTCAGGTGGGTCTTGACCGTCTGCTCGCTGATGAACAACTTGCGCGCCACTTCGGCGTTGCGCAGCCCCAGAGCAACGTGGCGCACGACTTCTTCTTCTCGCGTCGAAAGCGGAATGGCGTGGGGCTCGCGAAGCCGCGCGGCCAGCTCGCCCTGGACGTGAGGCGGCAGCCAGACCTGCCCTGTCGCTACGCTGCGGATCGCATCCATCAGCGTCTCGACCGCGAAGCGCTTGAGCACCACCGCACGCACGCCGAGGCGAACCGCGGCAAGCGCGTCGCCGATCAGCTCGCTCGCCGTCACGACGATCACCGGAATCCGCGCAGCGATGGCCGGGATGTCCCCGAGGGAGCTCCGGTCCATCTGCACGTCGAGCAGCAGCACATCGGCCACGGTTTCCGGAAGAAGCGCGAGCAGGCGGTCCATCGTCTCGGCTTCGGCCACCACCGTGACGTCGGGCTCGTGCTTGAGCAGGGACTTGAGACCTTCGCGGAAGAGCGCGTGGTCGTCGGCGAGGATCAGGCGGATGGGCATACGAAGTCCTCAGCACCTCGGGAGCAGGATCTGCATGTGGAAACCAGGCACGCCGGCGTCGCCGAGATCGATGCTGCCGCCGATCTCGCGCACGCGTGAGGCAATCGACCACGGCGGCGCCGGGCTGCGCAGCCCGAGCCCGTCGTCTTCGATCCAGATACGCACGCCGGACTCTTCGGTCGCGACGCGGATTCGCGCCGAAGCAGCCGCCGAATGGCGGCGCACGTTGCTCAGGCCCTCGCGCGCGATCTGCAGCACGTGGTCGGCAAGATCGATCGAGCCGTCGACGCTGACCCTCAGCGAAAAACGCGTGCGGCTGGCCGACGCAGGCGACGACGGCGACGGCGGCAGATCGGCCAGCGTGCGCATGAACGAGCGCAGCTCGTCGTACTCGCGCGTAACGCTGGCCTGCAGCTCGGTCAGCTCCCCGAGCGCCTCGGCCGTCTTGCTCGCACGCAGCAGGCGGCGGCAGCTTTCCACCTTCAGGTTGATGCCTGCCATCGCCTGCGCGAAGCCGTCGTGCAGGTCGCGCGCGATGCGATGGCGCTGCTCGGCCGCTTCGCGGATCTGCAGCTCCTGCTCGAGCTCGAGCCTCTGCTGCCCGAGATAACCGACGAGGTAGCCGACGATGGCCAGGTACACCGGCCGCATCATGTAGATGTTGGTATTGCCGGGCGCCGAGATCGCGATCATGCACAGGTACAACGCGACGCTGGCGGCGGTCACGACCAGAGCCTGGCGCAGCCCGGCACGAAGGCCGGAGACGACGACGGCATACGCGAAGAACGGATAGAACGGGCTGGTCGCCCCTTCCGTCATCAGCGCGATCGCGCCGCCGAGCAGCACGTCGATCCAGATCGTCAGCGTCGCGAGGCGTTGCGGCGCGATGCTTCCCGTCCGGGCCGCCAGCAGCGCCAGGATGCTGTAGACGAGGTGGGTGCCCATCACGGTGAGGACCGCCGGATCGATCGTGAAACGACCGCTGGCGATCGGGATGCGCGAGGCAACGAACGGAGCCGTCGGGTCCAGGAACACGGCGGCGAGCGCGACGACGGAAAGCACCAGGCGGCACCCTGCGATGCGGCTCTCGAACTGCGGAGACTGCTCGACGCTCATTGCCTTGCACCTCGTGACCGGTCGACTGCTATTCCATCGCGGCGGCGTCCGGCAATCGCCCGGCGGATGGAATCCCGTCCCTCGCGGGGAGCGCGTGCCGGAAACGCCGCAGGCCCGACATCCGGCGCCGAATGCGGATCGTCTCAGGAGCGCGGCCGGCGGCCAGGCGACGACGGTCTGCCGGCTCCCGGACAACGGCGACTCAACCCTCCAGCAGTCGGGCGGAACGTGTCATGGTTCGCGCCTTCGGCGCGGGAAAACAGCCGCACGTCGCCCGACTGAAGGTTTTGACAGGTTTCAGGACAAGAATGGCAAAGGGAAATCGAAACCGCCTCCCTGCACAAAAGCCGCAGTTTTGTGGTCGCCGCCACCGTTAATCCTGACGATGTAGTAACTTCCACCCACATACCGTTTGGAACAATCAGCGTTTCGTAGAACAATTTGCCCCGCACTTATAAGCGTGCCCGGTTCATCGGGAGGATCGTGGGCACGCGGAGGGTAATCAGGATGGCCAGGAAAACACTCATGGCGGCAGCCGTTGTTCTGCTGCCGCTTTTCGTCACTCAAGCCCACGCGCAGACGCCGACAATCTGCGGGGACGTGGACGCCAGCGGGGCGGTCGTCGCAAGCGACGCGCTCAGGGTTCTGCGGTTCGCCGTGGGACAGAACGTCACGCTGGTCTGTCCGGCCGCAGCGGCCGGCATCAACAACCTGTGCTGGGACACCAACGGAAACTCCACCTGTGATCCGGCAGAAGACCTGAACGGGGACGGCTTCTGCGATGCCCAGGACTGCCAGGGTCCAGCGGGTCCTGCGGGTCCGGCTGGCGCCGCGGGCGCGACCGGCTCTGTCGGCCCAGCGGGTCCCACGGGTCCCCAGGGTGCTGCGGGTGTCCAGGGCGACGCGGGCGCTACCGGCTCCGTCGGTCCGACCGGTCCTGCGGGTGCCGCCGGCCCGACGGGTGATACCGGCGCTACCGGCTCTGTCGGCCCCACCGGCCCGACTGGCCCTTTCGGCCCCTTCGGTCCTCCGGGACTGAACGGCAACCCGGGCCTCAACGGCAAGGACGGCCCCCAGGGACCTCCGGGATCCGACGGACCTCCGGGTCACGACGGCCAGACGGGACCTCCGGGTGCCACCGGCCCTCCGGGACATGACGGCTCGCAGGGCCCTCCGGGTCTGCAGGGCAATCCGGGTAAAGACGGCATAGCTGGTCCTCCGGGGTCCACAGGACCTCCGGGACAGACCGGCGCCAACGGCGTTCCGGGCTCGCCCGGCAAGGACGGCGTGGCTGGCCCTCCGGGATCCCAGGGTCCTCCGGGGCTGATGGGCCCCAGCGGCCCTCTCGGCCCTCCGGGACAGAACGGCAAGGACGGCACCAACGGAGTTGACGGCAAGGCCATCGGCTGGACGAACACGTTCAACAATGCCGCCATCAGCGGCACGTTGACCGACGTCCTCGTCAAGACCGTCACCGGCGCGACGTCCTACATGGTCAACGCAAAGGTCGGCACTCCGTTCGCGAACAACCAGAAGCAGGTCAACTGCAACCTGGTTGCCGTCGAGAACGGAGCAGCAACGTCGATCGACTCGTCGGAGACGATGCTGCTCGCCAATGCGACGACGACGGCCAAGGGCGTAGTCGCGCTCGGCGGCGTCTTCAATGCAGCGAGCGCGTCCGACAGCATCGACATCGTCATGCAGTGCCAGACGGGCGGTGACGCCCGCCAGCTGACACGCGGCGTGCTGAACGTCGTTGCAGTAGCCAACCAGAACTGATCGCTGCGGGAGCCGGCATCACGCCGGTTCCCGCCTCTCTCGAAAAAAGGCCCCTGCATCGCAAGATGCAGGGGCCTTTTTGTCGGCGCCGATGCGAGCCCGAAGCGCGGAGCGCTCGTTCTCCTGGAGCGCGGAGCGCTCCGTTCGCCTGGAGCGCGGAGCGCTCCGTTCGCCTAGGAACGCAGAGCGCTCCGTCCAACTGCAGCCGCCGAACGCTACGCTCGAGCGGCGATCTCGCAGATCTCGGCAATGATCGTCGGCCAGGTCCCCACGGGCAGGTCATGGCCCATCCCTTCGATGGAAACGAGCTTCGCGCCCGAAATCGCGCGGGCACTGGCAACGCCGCATTCGTACGGGACGAGCGGGTCGGCTTTGCCGTGGATGACGACGGTCGGCGCGTTGACGGATGCCAGGCGCGACGTGCGGTCACCGGAAGCGAGGATCGCGGCAATCTGGCGCGCGACGCCTTCGGGATGGAACCCGCGGTCGAACGAGCGGCCGGCAAAATCGAGGATGCGTGCTTCGTCGAATGGAAAGCCGGGGCTGCCGATTGCGCGAAAGACCGTGACGGCCCGCGCGAGGTTCGATTCGCGCGTCGCGGCCGGCGGCGTCAGCACGGCGTTCATCGCATCCGGGGTCGCCTGCGGAAGTGACGGGTCGCCGGTGGTGGACATGATCGACGTCAGCGAGCGTACCCGCGCCGGCATCTCGATGGCCATCGTCTGCGCGATCATGCCGCCCATCGACGCGCCGACGATGTGCGCGCTGCGGATCCCGAGCGAGTCGAGCAGCCCGGCGGCGTCGGCGGCCATGTCGCTCAGCGTATACGGTGCGTCGACGGGAGCGCCCGTCATCTGCGCCATGATCAGCGCACCGAGATCGGGGGCGCCCGCGTCGGCGAGGCACGTAGACGCCCCGACGTCGCGGTTGTCGAAGCGCGTGACGTGAAACCCGCGCGACGCAAGCTCGCGGCAGAACGCATCGTCCCAAAGAATCATCTGGGCACCGAGGCCCATGATCAGCAGCAGCGGCGGATTGCCCGGCTCGCCGAAGCTTTCGTATTCGATTTCGACTCCGTTGGAGGCAGTGCGCGGCATTGCGGTCTCCTTCTTCAGCTCCAGCGCGGTTCCTGCGGTGCGCCGGTCAGAACGTCATCGGAAGCTTGAGGTAGCTGCGGTAGATGCGGTCGCGGTGCTCGAGCAGCGCGGGGTCCAGCGCCGCCGCCACGACGGGACCGACTGCCGAATACCAGCGGCGAAGGTTGTCCGGAAGCGGACAATCGGCCCCGGCAAGCGGCGCAAGCATCACGGTGAATGCTGCCCAGTAGATGTCCAGTGCGGTCAGCGACGAGCCGACGAGGAAGTCCCTGCCGGCAGCCCTCTGGCGTCCGAGCTGGGCAGAGAAGGCGACGAGGATCGATGCGACGCGGGCCGGGGCAGCGGCGGCGACCTCGGCCGAGTAGCCGTAACGGGCGCCGAGCACTTCTCCCGCGCGGCGGCCCTGTTCGGGCGCGCCCGGCGCGACCAGGGAGTCGATCATCATCAGGCGCCGCGACCAGCCGAGCCCGTGCTCACCGCAGATCTCGCGGGCAAGACCGAACATCAGCGCCCGCTCCAAGGCGTCGGCCGGGACGAGGGACGGCTCGGGCGCCACGCGCTCGGCAAGAAACAGGATCTCGGCCCAGCCGCTGCGCGGCGGCTCGTCGTCGCACATGGCGACGGGGGCGTTGGCGTGGCCGGTCCATTCGACCAGCTCTTCGTTCGCCATCGTCGCGTACTGGGCCACCGCAGCGTACGGAATCGATTTGACGTGAAGAATGCTCTTGGCGGCTTCGCCCCAGGGTCCGGGCACGCCGGCCGACAGCACCAGGCGAAGACCGCGACGGCTTCGCGCATCGGCGACACTCAGGTACTCGAACGCAGTCTGCACAGGTGCTGTGCGATACCTCCGGGACGATCGATTGCCAACACTGCAGCGTCCGGGCGCCAAGATTGACAGGCAGGGGGCTGGCCCCCATGATAATCGGACCTTGCGGGGCGGCACGGGCCTCGGCAACGGCAAAAAGGAGACGTCAATGAACCGGACCATTCTGCCTCGGCTGCTCATCTCGGGGCTCGTCGTCGCCTGGGGTGCGAGCGCCCGCGTTGCGGCCGCCGATCCTGGAGCGTCGCCTTCCAACGAATACCATCTGCCGCTGCGCACGGCTGTCACCTTCGTCACCGACGCGGAGACGTCGCCAGGCATCTGGGCCCAGGTCGGAACGGCCTACGGCGCCGAGAAAGACAACGCGACACCGCAGCCCGTCGAGCATGTCTTCGACACGACACTGCTGTTCGCGTACGGGCAGGAGAAGTGGGAAGTCGGCAGCGTTCTGCCGATCTTCGACTCGAGCAACCATGCCGGGCGCGGGCTGCACAACACGCACGATGGGATCGGCGACCTTGCGTTCTGGGGCAAGTTCCTGCCGGTGAGAAACGAGCACATCACTGCAGGTGGAGGCCTCGGAATCACGACGCCGACGGGCACCCATTCGTTCGGCAGCACCAATGTCGGCTTCGAGCCGTTCGTCACTGCTGCCGAACCGGTCGGCCCGGTCAGCATCCGTGAGCATCTCGGCTACCAGACGTACACCGACAACCACGACGACAGCCTGATGTACTCCCTGGCGGCGCTGTATCCCTACTCGTCGGTCGTCGGGTTCCGCGCCGAGCTCGTCGGCCAGCATGGCTTCGACCACGGACAGGTCGCGGACCCGATCGGGGCGTTCCCGTCGACGTGGCGCCGCGGCTCCGACCCTGTCAGCATCCTGCCGGGCATCGACCTGCAGGGTGTCGAAGCGGGCTGGGAGATCCTGATGCGCATTACCGGCGGCGGCGGCCTCACCAAGGCAGCGCCCGACTACCAGTTCGGCTTCAGCCTGGTCTTCGCCAAGATCATGCAGTGAGCGCGCTGCGGGAATCGCGCCCACCGGCGCGATTCCCGCAGCCCTCTGCGCGCCACTTCCCTCTCGCTTTCCCCCGCTTCTCCCGCCTCGCATCGCAGCGCGATTCGCCGCTTGCTCACGGCCGCGCCGCGTCAGCCTGCCGATTTCCCGCCCATGAATCCGAACAGCGTGCCGGCCACGCGGCGGATCTGAATCTCTTCGGAGCCCTCGGTGATGCGATATCGCCGGTGATGGCGATAGATGTGCTCGAACGGCTTGTGGCGGGTGTAGCCGATGCCGCCGTGGGTCTGGATCGCCTGGTCCGCAGCATTGCAGACTAGACGATTGGCGCGATAGTTGGCCATCGACACGAGATGGCTCACATCCATGTGGTGCCCGTGGTCCAGGTGCCACGCCGTCTTGTAGACGAGCCCGCGCACCATCTCGCACTCGGTGTGCAACTCGGCCAGCGGCCACTGGATCGCCTGGTTGACGGCGAGAGGTTTCCCCCACGTCCTGCGCTCGCGCGCGTATTTGACCGACTCGTCGATGCAGTACTGCGCCGCGCCTACGCCGGATGCCGCCTGGCGAATGCGGTTCTCGTGCACGAAGTGCTGGGCGAGGTCGAGCCCCTCGCCTTCGACGTGCAGGATCGCCGACGGCGGCACGCGCACGTCCGAGAACGTCACGTCGGGATGGTCGGACGGCATGTTGAACGTCCACCACATGAACTCGACCTTGACACCGGGAAGCTCGGTGGGGACGACGAAGCACGTGATGCCGCGCGCGTCGCCGGGATTGCCGGACGTGCGCGCGAACACGAGGTCGTGCGTGGCGTGGTGCATGCCCGTGTTGAAGCGCTTGGTGCCGCGGATCACCCAGTCGTCGCCGTCGCGGTGCGCCGTCGTCTCGAGCCAGGTGGCGTCCGAGCCGTGGTTCGGCTCGGTAAGGCCGAAGGCGACCCGCTTTTTGCCGGTGATCATGTCCTCGAGGAACTCGGCTTTTTGCGCGGACGTCCCGAACGCATCGATCATGTGCACGACGGGAAAGTTGCCGACGATGGAGCTTTCGTTCTGCAGGTCGTTGTGGAGGCCGAGGCCTTTTGCGGCCAGGTGCTCGCGAATGACCGCCATCGCAAGGTTGCTGCCCCCGCTGCCGCCGAGGTGGCGAGGAAGCGCAAAACGCAGGTGCCCTGCCCTGTCGGCGCGCCGGCGCATCTCGGCCAGCAGCGCTTCCCATTCGCTGCGCGGCCGGCCGTCGTTGTCCCAGTCGGTGCGCGCGTGCTCGCGGCGATGGTCGAAGTACTGGATGTTCTCGCGTTCGAGCGGCTTGATCTCGCGCTCGATGAAATCGTCGAGCTCGGCCAGCTTGGCGCGGATGTCGGCGGGGACCTGGAAGTCCATGAAGTTCGTGCTCCTTTCGATCTAGCCGCAGCAGCCGCGCGACGGCCGCCGGAGACGATCCGGGATCGCGAAGTGACCCGGATCGCAAACCTGCCGCCGCGGTCCCTTGTCATGATCGAGTCGATTCATTCCACCTCGTCCAGCGCCGGCGCGCCCCAGATCTTCCGGCTCTGCGCCTGCCACGGACAGCGAGACCGGGGCGCCGCGAGGAACTTCCCGCGGCGCCCCGCGCGACGCTTTTTCAGTCCTCGGGAATCGCCCAGCGGCGCGGGTCGACCGCGAAAACGCGCCCGCGCATCGCGCGGCCTTCGCTTCGCCCTTGCGCATTTTCGAGCGCGCGCTCGCGAAGAAGGCGCATCGCCGCGCGGTCGTCGGCGTATCGGCCGTCGCAGGCTGCAACCGCCGCGCGGCCTGCGTCGTGCTCGTCCAGGTGCTCGGCGAACAGCGCACGGCGCAGGCCTCCGGCCACGCCAGCGTCCCACGTCGTCACGTTGAGCTCGGTATCGTCGTAAAACGAGCGGAACATCGCGTTGGCCGAGCCGATCGTCGCCCACTCGTCGTCGATGACCGCGACCTTGGCGTGCACGTAGATGTCCTCGTGCGAGCCGTCGTCGTGCGAAGAGCCGAGCGCGGCCATCAAGAAGCGCTCATGGCGCGCCAGCTCCTCGATCATCGCAAACAGCGGCGCCGCCTTGGGATGACGCCTGGCGCGCGCGATCTCAGGCATCGCGCGGCCGGGAACGACGACGGTGACCTCGACGCCGCGCTCGAGCGCAGCATCCAGGCTCGGCACGAGCATCGGGCACAGCAGGATCTGGTTCTCGATGTAGATCGTGCGCTCGGCTGCCGCGACGGCCGTCAGGTACTGCTCGAAAATGCTCGTCTCGCCGCCCGCGATCGCCAGCGCCGCGGCGCGCGGTGCGGCGGCGTCGCGGCGGTAGGCACCGCTGCGAACGGTACGCGCGACCTGCACGATGCTCGATCCCCGCTCCGGCGACGCCTCGGCCGGAACCTCGAGATCGTCTGCCCGCTGCAACGACGGAAACGAGCCGTACGGCGCTTCCCTTTCGCTGGCCTCGTTCCAGCGCTGTACGAAGTTGTGATGCACGTCGCTTGCCGACGGCCCGCGAAGCTCGGCGTAGACGTCGTGTACGCTGTCGCCGCGATTCCCTTCGCCGGCCGGATGGCGCGGCGACACCAGCGAGTCACGGTCGAGGTTGATGCCGCCGACGAACGCGACTTCCCGTTCGGCTCCGGCGTCGACGAGCCAGCTCTTCTGGTGGTGGCAGTAGCCGCGCAGGCGGTCCCAGCGCGCGAGCACGTGTGGAGCGCGTTCGGCAAGGATGCGAAAGTTCTGCTCGCCGGCCGGAAAGTGCGAAGAGTCGGCGATCATCGTTTCGATCTCGGGCTCGCTCCAGAACAGGACGCGCACGTCGAGGCCGCGCGCGGCCGCGCGCTCGAGCACGTCGAAGAACGAGCCGCGCCCGTCGGGAAATTCAAGATCCTGCTCGAGAAAGGCGACGGTCACCCACACGCTGGAGACGGCCGCATCGACGGCCGCAAGGATCGCGCGAAACGCGGGAAGGCCGTCGATCAGGGGCCGGACGAGATTGCCGCCGCGAACCGGGTAGGAGCAGGCCGTTGCCGCCGGAATCCGCATCGCCGGGAAGCTAGCACGGGCACGCGGCGGGCGGCATCATCGAAGCAGTCCCGCCGCGGCTTCGGATGCCGCACCGCGCGACGCGGAGGTTTTTCATGCTCGCATTTCGATCGCGCTCGTTCCCGGTTGAGGCGACAACGATTGCCGTTGTCTTCGCGTTGTTCGCAGGCGCCACGGCCCGGGCCGACAGCTTCGACCCGGCCCACGCCCGCCTCGTCGACCTGACGCACCCGTTCGGGCCGAGCACGGTGTACTGGCCGACGACGCCGTCGGGCTTCGGCTACGCATTCCTCAGCAACGGCAAGCAGCCCGGAGGCTGGTACTACGCTGCCGGCGCTTTCCAGGCTCCCGAGCACGGAGGCACCCACATGGATGCTCCGAGCCATTTCAAGGAAGGCGGTACCACCGCCGACCAGGTCGCGCTTTCGCACCTCATCGCACCGGTCGTCGTCCTCGACGTGACCTCGGCCGTCGCGGCGGACCCCGACTACGAAATCACGCCGATCGACGTGATGTCGTACGAAACGCGGTACGGCCCGATTCCTCGCGGCGCCATCGCGCTGGCCTACACGGGCTGGAGCAAACGCTGGCCCGACAAGAAGGAGTACCTCGGCGACGACACGCCGGGGGAAGCCGACAACCTCCACTTTCCGGGATTCGGCGCCGAAGCGGCCAAGATGCTCGTCGAAGTGCGCGGCGTCGCGGCCATCGGGCTGGACACCGCGTCGATGGATCCGGGAAAATCGCAGGAGTTCCCCGTTCACCAGCTCACCGCAGCAGCCGGTGTGCCGGGATTCGAGAACCTGACGAACCTCGACCAGGTGCCGGCGCGCGGGGCATGGCTGCTGGCGCTGCCGATGAAGATCGAAGGAGGGACCGGCGGGCCGCTGCGCGCGGTCGCGATGATTCCCGAAGGCAAGTAGCGCGCTTCAGGCGGCCGCTTGCAGCGCGTCGACGTCTGGTGCCTCGCTCGAGGCGGCAGCCGCCGCGCGAAGCTGGCGCGACGTGAGCGTCGTGCCGTCGGGACTCCAGCCCGGCGATGCAAAGAGATAGCCGGACACTTCGCGAATGCCGCGTGCGCGGCGAACGTCGGCCGCGATCGCGCGAAACTCGTGCATCGCGATGTCCAGCAGGCGGAACGTGCGGATGTTCTTCGTAAGTCCGTAGCGCACCGGCGCGCGCTCGGGCTCGAACGTCCCGAACAGCTTGTCCCAGACGATGAAGACGCCGCCGTGGTTGCGATCGAGGTACTCGATGTTCGTGCCGTGATGCACGCGGTGGTGCGAGGCCGTGTTGAAAACCATCTCGAGCCATCCGATGCGATCGACGAGCTCGGTGTGGATCCAGTACTGGTAAAGCGTGTTGACGGCCTCCAGCGCGAAGATCATCACCGGATCGATGCCGGCAAGCGCCAGCGGCCAATAGAACGGCATGCTCGTGAGCGGCGTCGTCCACGACTGGCGAAGCGCGGTCGACAGGTTGTAGCGCTCGCTCGAATGGTGGTTGACGTGCGCGGCCCAAAGGATGCGCACGTCGTGCGAAGCGCGGTGGAACCAGTAGTACGCGAAGTCCACTGCGACGAACGCGATCAGCCACGCCTGCCAGGCCTGCCAGCCTGCTGCATCCAGGTGCCACGGCGCAAGGCGCGAGAAGTACGTCAGCAATGCGAACTGCAGCAGGCCGGCGACCGAGTTGATGAGCACGTTGACGATGCCCATCGCGATGCTCGCGCGGGTGTCGCGTACCTCGTACCCGCGCATTTCAGGATGACCGCGCAGGATCGCGGCCTCGAGGAGCATCGTGACGATGAAGACAGGAATGGCGGCGACTTCGAGGCCTGTCATTTCGGCTCCTGGGCGTCGGTCTTGCGCGCGCGGCGCGGCGTCACGCTGCCGAGCACGCGTCGGCGGCGCGCAGAGGCGGCATCGGTGGCGAGCTTCTCGATCAGCGTGGTGAGCGCGCCCTGCGAGGGATCTTCGCCGTAGAGACCGCGTGCGACCGCCATGCCGACCATCGCGTGCAGCAGCAGGTCCAGCGTGAGGTGGAAGCGCTCGTCACCGGCGGCTTCGGGGAAGTAGAGGCGCGCAAGACCGATCACGTTGTCCCGGTGGGCTGCCGCTACAGGAACGAGGCTCTCGCGAAGCTCGGCGTCGGTGCGCGCGGCGGCGTAGAGGTCGAGCACCGCGAAGTGGCGCGGGTCCATGCAGCTGGCCTGCAGCAGGCCGACAGCGCGGGCGGGGCTCCGTTGGCCGGCGCCGAGGGCAGCGAAGGCGCGGCGGTAGTCCTCGGTAAGCCCGGCAAAGACGTGGGCGACGGCAGCGGCGACCAGGCAGGCCCGGCTCGGGAAATGATGGAGCTGGGCCCCGCGCGACACGCCGGCCCGGTCGGCGACGGTCGTCGTGTGGAAACCCTGGTAGCCGCCGTCGATCAGGCACTCGACGGCCGCGTCCAGCAGGGCCTTGCGCGTCGTGGCGCTGCGCTCCTCCTGGGTGCGGTGGACCCGGGGAGCCGACGCGGTGGCGGGCGGCATGGGACGGGACTCTAAGGCAAAAATAACAAACAGTCAAGACTGATTGTTTCCGTGCCGGGGCCCTCCCCGGTCTCGAAAGTCCCGCACGCGCGCCGATCCGAGACCACGTTTCCCGACGGCCTCTCGCGCCGGAGCCATGACATCGATCGCATGATCGTCGTGGCCGCCGCGGCCATGACACTCGTGGCATGAGCAGCGCCGTCGTGGCCGCGCATGACATGCGTGGCATGGACGCGCGCCCCGGTTCTCTCCTACCAACGCGGCGGAGGGAACAACCATGCAATCCATCTTTCGTCACGCCGCGGCGGCCGCCTGCATTGCCGCGTTCCTGCAACCGGCTCGCGCCGACGTCCTGCCGCCGATCCTCAGCCACGACATCGGTGCCTACGCGCTCTACGGACGCAGTTACGTGGCGTGGGACGGTGCCGCGACGATGCCGGCGCGCGGCAGCGTCGGCTCGGAAAGCAGCGTCGCGTTCTCTGCGTTCACCGCGGCCGACGGCGAAGACAGCTTCGTCGCTGCCGCTACGGTGCAGGCAACGGCGGGCACTCGCATCCACGCCGTTTTCTCGAGCTCGCTTGCTACGTCGGCCGATGTCGTCATCGAGCATCCGCCGATGCCGCTGGCTTTGCCGGTCGTCTCCAGCATCGACTTTCCGCAGGCACCTGCGTTCGATTGCGGCGGAGCGGACATCACCGTCGACAGCACGAACTCGCCGCTGTCTCTGCCGCCGGGCCGCTACGGCAACATCACCGTGATGCAGGACCAGACGCTTCGCCTCCAGGCAGGCGGACGCTACGAGGCCTGCAACATGCGCGTCCGGCCGGGCGCAACCGTCGAAGCCCATTCCGGGACTTTCGTGCTGCTTCGCGATTACCTGCTCACCGGCGCAAGGGCCCATATCAGCGGCGACGACGCCTGCGGCGCGCGCTGGATCGCACTGGCAACCACCCCGTCGCCCGCGCCATCAGCGGCCGGCTTCGAGTTCGACCAGGGCACCGGCTCCCAGAATCGCGCGCTGATCCAGGGGCAGTTCTTCACGCCGGGCCGGATCACGATGGCGCAGCCGAACGACTATGTCGGCAGATTCTGGGCCGACCGCATCGACGGGCTCGGAGGCACGCAGGTGACGCGCACGCTGGCCGACTGCACCGCGTCGCGCTGCGGTGACGGCGTTCTCGATCCCGGCGAGCAGTGCGACGACGGCAACAACCGCGACGGCGACTGCTGCTCGGCGTTCTGCCAGCTCGTCGCGGCCGGTTCCTCCTGCGACGACGGAAAGTTCTGCACGATGACCGACACCTGCGATGGCAGCGGTCACTGCAGCGGAAGCCGAGATCCTTGCGTTCCGCCCGACGGCGATGCCAACTGCTCGGAGTCCTGCAACGAAGTCACCCACGCCTGCGATGCGCCCGATCCTGACGGCTCCTCGTGCGACGACGGCCTGTGGTGCAACGGCAGCGACCGCTGCGCCGGCGGCCAGTGCATCGCCCATTCGGGAAGCCCCTGCCCCGGTCCCGACCAGGACTTCAGCTGCCACGAGAGCTGCGACGAAGCGGACCATGCCTGCGACGCTCCCGATCCGGTCGGCGCACCGTGCAACGACGGCCTTTTCTGCACCGTCGGCGAAACCTGCAATGCCAGCGGTGCCTGCATCGGTGGATCGTCGCCGTGTCCCGGGGCGGACGGCGACGGCAACTGCGCCGAAACCTGCGACGAGCTGGGCCGTTCCTGCACGGCGTCCGATCCCGAGGGTTCGCCCTGCGACGACGGGCTTTTCTGCACCGCGACCGACACCTGCGACGGGCGCGGCACTTGCCGCGGGTGGGGAGACCCCTGCGCCGCCGATGTCGGTGACGGCGACTCGGACTGCTCCGAGTCCTGCAGCGAAGCCGACCGCGCGTGCAGTGCGCCCGACATCGACGGGGCACCGTGCGACGACGGGCTTGCGTGCACGATCGGCGAGCGCTGCATCGGCGGCGCGTGCACGGCCAGCGGCACGACGAGCTGCGATGACGGCAACCCCTGCACCGACGAGTTCTGCGCGCCCGACGGCAGCTGCCTGAGAAGCTACAACAGCAACGCCTGCAACGACGGCAACCCGTGCACGACCGGCGACCGCTGCCTCGGCGGCACCTGCACGGGCAGCGGCACGATCGATTGCAGCGACGACGACCTGTGCACGAGCGACGTCTGCGATCCGATCGACGGCAGCTGCCATCACTCGTACGCTCCCGCGACCGACTGCCATGTGGCCGGCACCAGCACGACAGAGTTCGAGCTCGGCTACTCGCCGAAGGACGGACAGCTTGCCGAGCTTTTGGAAACCGCGTGGCGCGGCGCGCGCGACGTCGATGCAACGGCGCGCGAGGAGCTCGGCGATCCGAGCCAGGGCGATGCGTTCTCCGTGTGCTTCTATGACGAAGCAGGCGGCGTCCCGTCGCTCGCGTACCGTCTCGATCTCGAACCGTCGACGGTCGATGCCTCGAAATGGAGCCGCACCTGGCGCGAATCCGGGCTCGTGTATCGCATGAAAGCGACCGACGGCACTTCGCAGGGCGTCTCGCAGATGAGAATCGGCGTCGACAAGCACGGAGCGCCGGCGTTCAAGCTCAAGGCGGGAGCCAATAACGGCTGCACGAGCGACTGCCGCGCGAAGTTCCAGCCTCCGGCTGGAACCGGCGACGGCAGGCTCTTTTCGATGGAGCCGGGCATGACGGTGCAGTGGGTGGCATCGACCGGTGCCTGCTGGAGCGCGCGCTACGACGCGGCGTCCGTCAACACGAGCCAGAGCTTCCACGCTCGCTCGCGTCCGCATTGAACGCGGCTGTGCGCAGGCGGCTGCAACGGGCCGCCTGCGCACAGCCTCACGATGCGCTCTGAGGGAATGTCTCCGGCTGCGTCCCTGCCGCAGCTCGAAGCGACGATCATCCAATATCGAGCAGGAGCGAGATCGAACGAGATGCGCCGGCCTCAGCGACTTGCCCGCGACGCCATCGTGACGACCAGGAGGCCGACGACGCTCACGGCAACGCCTGCAGTGCCGATCGGCGAGAGGTGCTCGCCGGCAAGCACGACGCCGAGCAGCACTGCGACGACGGGATTGACATAGACGAAGCTGGTCGCGAGCGCCGGGCGCACGTTGCGGATCAGGAACGTGAACGACGAGAAACCGATGAGGGAGCCCGCGACGACGAGATAGCACCACGCTGCCACCGACGACGGAGTGAGGGCGGACACGATGAGTCTTTCGCCGATCGCGTACCCGAACCCGGTCATCAGAATGCCGCCCGACAGCAGCTCGACGGCGACGAAAGTCGCTCCTTCGGGCAGCACGAGGCGACGCGTCAGCACCGAACCGGCGGCCCACGACAGCGTCGCACCGAGCAGGGCTGCGGCGCCGAGAGGACTGGCCCTTAGCTCGCCCTCCAGGTTCAGCAGCAACACGCCGGCAAAGCCGATCGCGATGCCGGCCTGCTCGGTGCCGGTGGGCTTTTCGCCGAGGGCGGCGAGCATCAGCACCAGCCAGATGGATCCGGTCGAGGCGACCGCCGCAGCAAGTCCGGAAGAGACGGACTGCTCGGCCCAGGTCACCAGTCCGTTGCCGCCGGCAACCATCAGAACGCCGACGAGCGCGGCGTTGCCAAGTGCACGCCAGGACACCGGCGAGTGGCCTCGCCAGCGCCCGAACGCGGCCAGCAGGGACCCGGCAACGAGCCCGCGAAGCCCGGCCAGGAGAAACGGGGGGAACCCCGCCAGCGCGATGCGAATCGCGAGATACGTCGAGCCCCAGGCCAGATAGACCGACAGCAGGCACAGCAGGACGAGGCCCGACGGATGGGGCGAAGGATCGTCGCCGCGGCCCGCGCGCCTGTCGTCATGCGGGCGCGACGTCACCGGAGCACTTTAACAGCGCCCGTCCAGCGGCCCTACTACCCCGCCCGAATCCGCACCGTCCGATGTGAGATCGGGGCGTGACTTGAGGAAAACTTTCAGACAGACTGACGCAACCTCGCAAGTCCGCTCCCCGTCCCACTTTATCTCGTCGTCCACGGAGACCACCGCGTGATGAACCGGAAATCCTTTGCCCTGCCGGCCGCTTTTGCAGCGCTGGCGCTGTCCGCTTCCTTCGCCGCCGCCGAGCCCCCTGCTCCCGGCACGAAGATCAACCGCAGCAACGTCGACAAGTACAAGGAGTACATGTCGCCGGGCGTCAAGGCGGCCGTCGACAACGGCAGCGAGCTCTCGGTGGTGCCTTACCAGAAGATCCCGATCCCGAAGGCCTACATCGAGGCGACCGAGAAATACGCGGGGCAGGTCTCGCTCGACGACAAGAACGACTTGAAGAACTGGGTCGCGGGCCGTCCCTTCCCCACCATCGATCCGAACGATCCGAAGGCCGCCGTCAAGATCATGTGGAACTTCGGGCGCACGTCGTACTTCAACGACGACCTCGGGGTGCACCTTCCCGACGCCGACACCGGCAGCTACGCGAAGAACGGCGACAAGCCGAACTATCTGGTCGAGCGCCACTTCATCGTCGACTGGAGCCGCAACCTGCGCTTCTTCGGGCGCCTGCACCACGATCCGATACCGGCCATTCCCGACAACCCCGACCAGGTGTTCAACAAGCAGGGGTTCTTCCCGCTGATCGAGCCCTTCGACCTGAAGGGCGTGGGTTCGGTGAGCTTCCGCTACATCGATCCGACGCGCCAGGACGACACGTGGCTGTACACGCCGACGATCCGCCGCGTGCGCCGCCTTTCGAGCGCGCAGCGCTCGGACGCCCTTTTCGGCCAGGACATCGACCTCGACAGCTTCGGCGGCTACGCGGGCCAGATCCCGTGGTTCGACTGGAAGCTGATCGGCCAGAAGCCGATGCTCGCGTCGCTGCACGGCAAGAACCTTCCGCCGAAGATCTGTCCCGGCGACGGCGGCGTCACCTATTGCGAAGACTGGGAGATGCGGCCGAAGATGTGGGTCGTCGAGGGCCGCGCCAAGCTGCACGGGTACGCATACAGCAAGCGCCTCATCTACGTCGACGACGAAGCGTCGATGATCCCGTACTCCGATCTCTTCGACAACAACGAAGAGCTGTGGAAGGTCGTGCTGATCAACATCCGCAGCTCGAACCAGCCCAACCCGCACGTCGATTTCAAATACCCCGAAGAGAGGATGTTCGTGTACGGGTTTACCGTGCTCGACCTGCAGCTCGGGCACGGCACGCGCGCGGCAATTCCGGGCATGGCGTTTCCGGACGAGCCGGGCTGGTACATCGATCGCGGCCAGCAGGCGCCCGAGTCGGTGCCGGTGGACTGGTACAGCATCCCGTCGCTGATCGCGGCGGGGCGCTGACACCGCGGGAAATTCGCAGGATCCGTCGTCGCGCCGGCGCGCGGCTATTTGCCCGCTGCTGCGGCCGCCTGCGGCGGCGAGACGAACTTGCCCACGTAGGTATCGCCCGGGAATCGCCGCAGCGTCTCGTCGGCATACAGGCGCGCGAGATCGTGGCGGCCCGACGCGGCTTCCGCTTCGACGAGATAGTCAAAGGCCTCGTGCACGAGGGTTTCGGGCTGGGCCGTCAGCAGCACGCGATTGATGCCGCAGATGGCCGCCTGCCAGTGCCCCTCGTCCATGTCGAGGGTCGCCAGCTTCCAGTACGCGTCGAGAAACCAGTGGTCCAGGTACACGTAGTCGGGTCGGATCGAGGTCCCGACCGCATCGAGACTGGTCACGAGCCGGCGATAGTGAACGGCTGCGGCGCTGCGACGCTGAGTCCGGTACAGGGCGCGCGCGTATTCCTCGATGAGGAACGGATTGTCGTGGTCCTTCTGGAACGGCTCCTCGAGCGCGGCGGCCGACCCGGAGAACTCCTGTTTCGCGTACAGCGCAGCCGCCTGGTCGATCTGTTTCTGGAAACGCGCCGAGACCGCCGCCGGTCGCGCCAGCGGCTGGCCGACGGTCTGCCCGAAAATCGCCATCTTTCCGGTCGCGTCGTCGGGGACGACGTGGCCGTGCATGATCCCTTTCTTCTGGTCGAAACATTCGTTCCAGACGGGAACGATGATGTCGTCGCCCTTGCGGTCGACGTCCAGCGCAACGGCATGCTCGCCGCTTCGCACGTCGCTCCACAGCGGCGCGTAGGCGAGCGGCACGCCCATGGCCTGCTGCTCCTTCAGCGACGGCGGTTTTTCGCTGCAGGCGCCGAGGCCACAGGCCGCCACGGCAAGAGCCAGCAGGAATACCCGCGGCCCTGCGCCGGCGGCGCGGAGACGCAGTGGGAACGTAGGGAAAAACTGGAGGGGATGCCGCGACATGATCTCTCGACGCGACTGCCGGCCGCCTTGGCAGGTGCCGGGCCATCGCGAGGGCGCCGCCGGACGCACAGGGGCGCCGTGGCTGCGCGAGAGTATAACGATGCGCGGCCGGCCGCGAATTCGCAGGGCGAAACGCGGCTGCCTGCGATGGGGCTCGCTTTGGCAACCCCGCCACTGGCACGCGCCCCCCGCTCCCGCTAGCTTCCGCGGTCGCCGCACTGCCGCTGCATCCACTACGCCCGACGCGCGGTCGGCCCTATCGGCCGGCACCGCTTCCCGGGCGGCTCTTCGGCCGCGTCTCGCCTGGCGGGCGCGTGAAACAACGCGTTCGCAAAGCGAACGCGCGAAAAACGCGTCCGCTTTGCGGACGCGCAGAACGGAAACGGCCGCGCTGCAAGAGACGTCCACCATGGTCAAGGGAATCGACGAGCCGAAGGTCAGCGACTGGCTGATCGCCAATTGTCCCGGTCTTGCCTCGCCGCTCGTCTTCGACCCGATCACCGGCGGTCATTCGAATCTCACGTACAAGGTCACCGATGCGAGCGGTCGCCGCCTCGTGCTGCGACGCCCTCCCCTCGGTGCCGTGCTGGCCACGGCCCATGACATGAGCCGCGAGCATCGCATCATCCGCGCGCTCGCAGCGACGCAGGTTCCGGTACCGCCGGCCATCGGCCTTTGCGTTGACGACAGCGTCAACGGAGCGCCGTTCTACGTCATGGAATTCGTCGACGGCGCGGTGCTCGACACGCCGGCGATGGTGCGCCAGACGCTGCCGTCGCCGCAGGCACGCGGCCGCCTGAGCGACTCGGTGCTCGATTCGCTGGTCGCCCTTCACACGCTCGATCCCGACGCCGTCGGTCTCGGCGACCTCGGCCGCAAGGAAGCCTACCTCGACCGCCAGCTCACCCGCTGGCGCACCCAGTGGGACAAGTCGAAGACGCGCGAGCTGGCCGCAATGGACGAAACGCACGAGCTGTTGCTCGCCGCCAAGCCGCCCCAGAAGTACACAGGAATCGTCCATGGCGACTACCGCCTCGGCAACATGCTCTCGACAGCCGACGGCAACGTGGCCGCGGTGCTCGACTGGGAGCTGTGCACTCTCGGCGACACGCTGGCCGACGTCGGCTACATCATGAACAACTGGGCCGATGCCGGCGAGGAAGGCCCGAGCCAGGCCGTGGCGATGCCGACCTCCACCGGCGGGTTCCTGAGCCGCGCCGAATTCCTGCGCGAATATACCAGACGAAGCGGTCACAGCGTCGACGGCGTCGAGTACTACAGGGCCTTCCAGTGGTGGCGCCTTGCGGCAATCGTCGAAGGCGTGCTCGCGCGTTACATCAAGGGTGTCATGGGAGATTCGGGAGTGGCGCTGGACGTGTTCCGCATGCAGGTAGACCAGATGGCCGACGCCGCGCTGACGATGGTACGGAGCATCGCATGAGGACGTGCACGATCGGCAGCACGAGCGCGGGGAAGTACGCGCGTCTTGCTGCGCTTGCGCTCAGTACGAGCGTTGCGCTGCTGTCCGGATGCACGTCGATGATGGGTCGTCCGACTTCGCCGCTCGTCGTCAAGCGCGAAATTCCCGGCGTCGTGCTGTGCATGTCGGAGCGCTCGGACAACGGCGGGCTTCGCATCGTCGGCAAAGTCGATCCGGGCATCTATCCGATCACGAAGGCGACGATCCAGTATCGCCTGGCCGGTCCCTCCGATCCGGTGCCTGCCGACGCTGTCAGCGGCCGACTCGAGCTTGCCAAGCCTCGTTCCGAAACGGTGCCTTACCGCAAGGGATCGAACCAGGTCAGCTTCTCGATCGACGGCGAGGCGGTACGGGCGCTGGTTGGCAAGGTGATCTGGTACCGCTGGACCCTCGAGTACAGCCGCGGCGGCAGCAGCGGCAGCGACATCACGGAAATCCACCGCACCAGCCTCGAAGAAGCGGGGCTTCCGCGCGCACCCTACACCCCGGGGCCCGACGCTTCGGTAGCGCCGGCGACGCACCGCCGCTGACCCGAACCTGGCGGGCTGCGGAATCCTGCTAACGGGCGCGCGAGGCGCTGCGCTGGCGCCAGAGCGCGGAATCCACCGCTGCGGCCATGGCATCGCGATCCAGCCCGCCGCCGACGAATTCATCGATGCGGACCGCGGTTGCGCGCGCATCGGCCAGAATTTCCAGGTGCACGACGCGAAGCAGTCTCATGTCGGGGCGCGCTCGCGCCTTGGCGAGCACCGCCGTCACGTGGCGGCGAAAGCTTTCGGCCATGCTCGCGTCGCTCGTGCGATCGGTCGGCTCTCCCCTTCGCTCGAGCATGCGGCGCTGGGACGCGAGCACCTCACCGAGGTCGCGCTCGATGAAGATCACGCGGTAGAGGTGGGCAGGAGGAAGCTTGTCCAGCAGCGCAGAGACGACCTTGACTGCGCGACCCTCGGCTCCCGACAGCCACTGGTCCGAGGCAGGAAGGGATTTGACCGCCTCCAACTCGAAGTAACCGCGCGGATTGTCCTCGTCGGCTTCGCGCCGCCGGTCCGTGAGCGATGCGATGCCTCCGGCCTCGAGCATGCGCATCAGCATCGAAGTTCCCGAGCGCGGAAGGCCGGAGACGACAGTGATGAAGTCGCGCGCCATGGGTCCTGCTAGCGCGCCGCGGCGAAGGAGCCAAACGAACGCGGCCGGGCGCGCGAAGCGGCGAGATCGGCGCTCTTCGTCGAAGAGCAGAGACGGACTTTCGAAACGCGCCCTCTTCGTCTACACAGTAGAGTTCGGTGCCGAATCCAGGCCGGCCCCGGAGCGCGATCCGCCGTCCTTCGCGGCCGAGGCGCATGGTGGAGGACTCGAGCGCTGATTCCCCGATCGATCCGCGACAGGCTTCGCTACTGCGAAATCGGCAGCGATCGCCTCGGTCTCGAGCGCTTTCCCGACTTCCTGATCGTCGGCCCCCAGCGCACGGGCACCACGTGGCTGCACCAGATCCTGGTGCGCCATCCCGAGGTGTTCCTGGCCGAGCCGAAGGAGCTGTACTTCTTCAGCCGCCTGAAGGACCGCACGAGCGAGCGCTTCCAGTCGGCCGAGCTGGACTGGTACCTCGATCATTTCCGCATCGGTGCCAAGCGCTGGCTGGCGAGCCAGGCCTGGTCGCTGTCGCACCTGGGCCGTCCGTGGCGACCGCGCATCCGCGGCGAAGCGACGGCGAGCTACGCGGCGATGGACCTCGACCTCATCGAGGAGATCGCGACGCTGCGCCCCGACGTCAAGGTGCTGCTGATGGTACGCCATCCGGTCGACCGCGCGTGGTCGCACGCGAAGAAGGATCTCGTGCGCAACCGGCGGCGATCGGCGGCCGCGGTCGGCGACGACGAATGGCGCGCGTTCTTCCGCGATCCCTACCAGCTTCGCTGTGCGCGCTATGAGCAGAACCTCGCGAACTGGCGCCGCTGTTTTGCTGAATCGTCGGTGTTCGTCGGCACCTTCGAGGAAGTCGAGCAGACGCCCGTGGAGTTGCTCGGCAGGGTCACGCGCTTTCTCGGCGTGTGCGACGATCCGAAGCTCGTCGATCCGCGGCTGCTGCACAGCGCCGTCAATCCGACCGGACGCTCGGAAATTCCCGAGCGCCTGCGCGTCTATCTCGAAACGCTGCTCGCCGACGAGATCGAAGGGTGGCGTCGCCTGACCGCCCGGGAGCCCGCCGCGCTGCACTCCGCGTGAGCTTCGCCTCGGCAGAGCGCAATGAGACGCGTGTCACCAGCAGGCTGCGGAAAAACCCCCTCCCGTCGGCCCGCGCGCCGAAACCTGCTAGTCTTTAACGCCGCCGCCCGGCAACAATTCCCGACGCGTCTCCACAGAAGGGAGATTACGACTCGCCGTGCGGTGCGTAATACGTGCCTGTCCCGGATTTCACGAAATTGTCACACGCACTGCATTTGATCCCGTCTCGCGCTTGGCCGAAACGGTAGACGGAGAGAGCACGGGGATGGACAAGAACGAGTTACTGGCTTCGAGCGATATTTTCGGCGGTATTTCCGGCCAGGCCAGGCAGCACGTGGCCAACCGGTTGTCGAAGCGCTGCTGCCAGGCCGGCGAAGTGGTCTATCGACGCGGCGAGCCCGCGCGAACGTTCTACGGGATCTGCGACGGCCTCGTCCGCTTCAGCGCAGCATCGCCGGGGAGCAAGGACGTCGTTCTCGGTGTTTTCGGTCCGGGCCAGTGGTTCGGCGAGATCGGCGTCTTCGACGGCGGACCTCGCGCCGTCGATGCGACTGCCGCCGAGACTGCGACCCTGTACGCGCTGGAGCAGCGCGACCTGCTCGAGCTCTGCCATGAAGAGCCGGGCCTGTTGCTGCGCTTCGTCGAGCGATTCTCGCGCAGCGTGCGCGTCGCCGAGGACAGCATCATCGATTCGAGCTTCCTGCGTCCCGAGGCTCGCCTGGCCAAACGGCTGCTGGCGTTCTGCGACAACGACGGCTGCATCGAGGCCACCGAGCGCGGCCCTTCGATACGCGTCGCCCTCGACGAGGTCGTGAGCATGGCCGGCATCACTCCCGAAAATGCCGGGCGCCAGCTGAAGAGCTGGGAGCGCGACGGTCTGGTCTCGTGCGATTACGGGCGCGTCGTGCTCGTCGACATTCCGCGCCTGCGGCTCGTCGTCTCGAACACCGCACGCGAGTAAAAAGTCCGCCGCTGCCGCGAACAGGAGCACTTCGAATGAGCGACCGCTCTGCGGACATTCTCGGCGACCTGGATGCCACCGGACAGGCCGAGTTGGTGCGCAGCGGCCGCGCAACGCCGTCGCAGCTCGTCGAAGCGGCGATCGCCAGGATCGAAGCGCTCAATCCTTCGCTCAACGCGGTGATCCACAAGCTCTACGACAAGGCGCGCGTCGAAGCCGCGTCGCCGTCTCTTGCAGACGGGCCCTTTCGCGGAGTTCCGTTTCTCGTCAAGGACGTCCTGTGCCACACGGCCGGCGATCCTTTCCACTGCGGCATGCGCGTGCTTCGCGACCTCGGCTGGCGCGAACAGCACGACAGCTATCTTGCGGCGCGCTTTCGCAAGGCCGGATTCGTGTTCGTCGGAAAGACCAATACGCCGGAGCTCGCGTTTGCGCCGACCACCGAGCCGCTGGCTTACGGCCCGTCGCGCAATCCATGGAATACCGACCTTTCGACGAGCGGCTCCAGCGGCGGCGCCGCGGCGGCAGTGGCATCCGGAATGGTCGCTGCTGCGCACGGCAACGACATGGGCGGATCGATCCGCACTCCGGCCAGCGTCTGCGGCCTCGTCGGACTGAAGCCGACGCGCGCGAGATCGACGCTCGGCCCCGGATTCGGCGAGTTCTGGTGGGCCACGACGCACGAGCACGCACTCACGCGCAGCGTGCGCGACAGCGCGGGCATCCTCGATGCGATCCGCGGCCCGGCGCCGGGCGATCCGTACACGGCGCCGGCGCCGGAACGCCCCTACGCGCAGGAAGTCGGCCGCGATCCCGGGCGCCTGCGCATCGGCATCCACACGATCCGGCCGGGAATCGGCACACCCGCTCATCCCGATTGCGTTCGCGCGGTCGAGGAGACCGCACGCGTGCTCGAGGGCCTCGGCCACATCGTCGAACAGAGCGCTCCGGATTTCCGCGTGAGCGAAGACAACGCGGTATTCACGATGTTCACGACGTCGATCGCGCGCGACATCGATCGCTGGTCGTCGCGCATCGGCCGCACGATCTCGCTGGAGGAGATCGAGCCGACCAATGCCCTGGCCGTGGAAATCGGAAGAAGCACGAGCGCGACGCAATACGTCGAAGCCACCGAAAACCTGCAACGCGATGCGCGAACGCTCGCGTCGTGGTGGGCCGGCGGTTTCGACATCCTGCTGACGCCGACTCTTGCCGAGCCGCCGTGGCCGATCGGTCCGCTCGGGCCCGGCGGCGCCGAGCCGATGGAAACCATCCGTCGCTGGACGGTCTACAGTCCGTTCTGCATGCCGTTCAACATGAGCGGCCAGCCTGCGGTCTCCTTGCCGCTGTCCTGGAACGACGACGGACTTCCGATCGGAGTCCAGGCGGTGGCCGCGTACGGCCGCGAAGACCTGCTCATCCGCCTAGGCTGCCAGCTCGAGCAGGCGTTGCCGTGGAAGCATCGCGTGCCGGGCGTGCACGCATAGAAAAGACGCTCGACCCCCCCCCAGCCGGGGAGGCGCACTGATCCCGCACCCCGCAGATTCGCCATTGACGCTGCACGACCGGGCTTCTATGTAGAATCCCTCGTGCAGTCCGCTGCTTGCGGACCGCACCGGCCCAGGGAGGAGACCGTCCAGATGAAACCGATTCCTGCCGGGAGACCATCCCGGCGCGCCGCATTCGTGTGCGCCGCGCTGCTGCCGCTCGTGGCGTCGAGCGCTTTTGCCGCCGCGTCGATTTTCCGCGAGCCGGCCTGGGGCCTTCCCCACATCTACGGCGACACCGACCTCGACCTTGCCTACGAGAACGGCCGCGAGATCTCCAAGGACCGCCTCGCCCAGCTCATCCTGCTCGCCCGCGCCGGCCGCGGCACGCTCGCGCAGGCGTTCGGCCTTCTCGACCCGAGCTTCGTCGACAGCGACATCGAGACGCGTCTTTCCGGCTACACGTCGAAGGAATACCAGGCGATGTTCGCGAAGCTGCCGCCTTCCGCGCAGGCTTACCTGCTGCGGTACTGCGACGGCGTCAACGACACGATCGAGGCGGCGCTCGCGTCGCCGACCGGCACGGCCGGAGACTTGAGGCCGATCGAAGTGACGGTGCTTTCCGGCCTTCCGGGAACCAACCTGAGCTCCGATCTTTTCGGCAACGCGACGAACCTGTCCGACCAGGTCGACCCATATTACAAAGCGCCGGGCGGCGCAGATCCGGCTCGCCCGAACGGCGGCTACCAGTTCACGCCGGAGATGGCGCTGGCGGTCGGCGTACTCGAGGTGCGCAACTTCGGGCTCAATACTTTCCAGGAAGAGAACCGCCTGTCCGAATTGCTCGCCCTGCAGAATGCGCACGGGCAGGCAACCGGCGAGCAGCTCTGGCACGACTACAACTTCCTCGTCGATCCGCTCGCGCCGTCGTCGGTGCCCGATCCGCAGTCTCCCGGCTACGGCGGCCCCCTTGCACAGGCGAACGATCCGAAGAGCGCAATGCTCGAGGCGCGCGCGCTTGCCGACGCCTCCACTCGCTGGAAGGGCCGCGACTGGGAAGCATCCGCCGAAGAGATCCACGCGCGTGCGGCCAGCCGCGAAGCGCTGCTGAAAAAGTGGAGCGCGTGGCCCAAGCTCGGCAGCTACGGCTGGATCATTTCCGCCGACCGCTCCCAGACGGGGCACCCGTGGCTCGGCGGCTTTCCGCAGACCGGAATCCAGACTCCGTCGCTGATGCACTACGTCGAGAACCGCAGCGGCGAAGGCATCTCCGGCAACGGCATGGAGTTCGTCGGCGCGCCGTACGTGCTGATCGGCCACACCGACTCGGTCTCGTACACGACGACCACCGCCCAGCTGCGCGTCATCGACAGCTTCTTCGAGCAGGTGATCGCCGAGAACGTCGACGCTGCACGCTACAACGACCAGGGCACGCCGGCTGCGATGAGCAAGCGCACCGAGAACATCATCCAGGGAGGCGTCCCGCCGACCAACGTGCCGAAGGTGTTCTGGCGCACCCACGAGCGCGGCGGCAACGGAGGATCGCGCGCGGTGCTCGATTTCGTCGGCGATGCCGAAGGCACCGCCGAGAGCGGATCGACGACGACACTCGTCGACAACCAGGCTTCCTTCGCACCGGCGCTGGTGGGCGGCTACGTGATGATCACCGACGGCGCAGGCGCAGGCCAGGTGCGCCTCGTCTCGGCGGCATCCGGTACGACGTTGTCGGTATCGAGCCCGTTTACCACGGCGCCCGGCGCCGGCTCGGTGTACGTTGCCGCCGGCAGCGGCAAGAACATCACCGCGGTCGCCTACGACAGCGGCGCGTGGATGGAGGAATCGACTACCGCCTACGCGTTCTCGCTGTTCCAGAAGGCGCACAACGTCATGGAGATGCGCGCCGCCGTGCGCCTGATCCCGAGCACGCACAACTTCTTCGCCGCCGACAACAAGACCTTCAACGGCGTCGGCACCGCCGCTTCCTACGGCAACATCGGCTACTGGTCATCCGGGTACTCGCGCATCCGCCAGGACGCTTCGGATCCGGAAATGCCGCTGGACGGAACCGGACCTAATCCGCTCGTCGTCGCCGAAGGCACGCTTTCGGCGGCAACGGCGACCACCGCAGCGGACAGCGTCGCATCGTTCGGCAGCTTCGCGCCCGATCCGGTCAACCACCGCTACGACAATCCGGGCAGCGTCGGGCACGAGTACGTGATCTCGATCGTCAGCGGCACCGGCGCCAAGCAGAGCCGGCGCATCGTCTCGAGCACGGCCAACGCGGTCACGGTGGAATACCCGTGGGGCGCGGTTCCGGCCGCGGGCGACCACTACGAGATCTACGAAATCGTCGGCATGCCCGAGGCCGTCAACCCGAGCCAGGGATACGTCGCGAACTGGAACAACAAGGCCGCGTGGTCCGACCTCGGCGACGATTTCGGCCGCGAGCACCGCGTGACGTTCATCCTCGAGCGCCTGGCGGCCGACGCGAACTGGACCCGCGACAAGCAGCGCCAGCTCAACAAGGACGTTGCCGGGACCGACAGCCGCGGCAAGCTCGGCCGCCAGCTCGTTCCGCGCATCCGCGAGGCGGTCGACGCCGCCGGCGACGGCGGCAATCCGGCAGTCGACACCGTCCTGGCTGCGCTCGAGGCCCACAACGGCGCCCCGCACTTCGGTCGCTACTTCGACGATCCGGTGACCGCGACGACGACGGCCGGAGAGCCGGTCTTCCTCGACACGCTGATCAACAACCTGGCCACGACGATCTACGGCGACGAGTACGCCGGCGCGCTGGCAGTGCCCACCGGAGAGCGCGCGCTGGCGCTGGTGATCCACGCGATCGACTCGGCCGATCACACTCCGGCCAACGCGTACCAGCAGCAGTACGGCGGCGACTACTTCAACGGCAGCGACTGGAAAGTCGTCGTGCGCGACGCGTTCTCGACGCTTGCCAGCGGCGGTATTCCCGCGCCGGCAGCGCGAGGCCAGTCGCACTACGATCATCCGCTCGCACCGCTCGACAGCGCGCTTTCGTTCACGCCGACGCCGTTCGGAAACCGCGGCACCTGGGAGCAGATCGTCGAGAGCGGACCCACCATCAAGGGTGAGTTCATGTTCCCGCTCGGCCAAAGCGGCACGATTCGCGGAAGCTTCTCGGCCATTCCGCCGTCGCTGACCGTCAAGTCGATCGATCCCAACGTCACCAGCCTGCAGCCGCTCTGGCGCGACTGGCGTTTCCTGCCGATGCTGCACGTCTCCCAGGACCTGGCTTCCGGCAGCGTCGATGCGGACGGGGACGGGGTCGCCGACGCGTTCGAGCGCTACTATTTCAACTCGACGGCTGCCGACGACAAGGCCAACAGCGACGGCGACGGCGCCACGCTGCTGCAGGAATACCTGCACGGCACCGATCCGACCGATGCCGACACGGACAACGACGGCCTGGAAGACGGGTTCGACGGCCTCGACCAGGACCGCCAGGGCAGCGGCTTCCAGTCGATGAAGGCCGAGTTCCGCCTGAACGGAACCCAGGACAGCTTCCTTCTCGTCGGCCGCTTCGGCACCGGGCCTTTCGTCTTCGACGAGTCGGTGGACACCGTCCTGGTCAGCGTCCGGACGATCAACGATGCGGCGCTCGTTTCGGCGACGCTGCCGCCGGGAAGCCTGACGGCCGACGGGCTCAAGTACTCGCTGAAGGATCCGGCCGGAGTAAATGGCGGCATCTCGCTGTTCGCGCTCAAGCTCGGCGACTCGCCCGAAAAACCGGCCTCGCTCAAGCTGAGGACGATCCACGAGGACCTGCCGGGTGTCGCAACGTCGGGAGTGCCGGTCTACCAGATCAGCGTCACGCTGCACCACGCAGCCGACAACAGCGATCGCAAGATCCTCGACGCGCGGCCGTGGACCGCTTCGCCGCGCATTACCCGCGCGCAGTCGACGCTGCCGACCGGCTCGGTGCCGGTCTATCACTGAGAAAACCGGGACAGGTACGTAGCTCGTTCCCTCCGTACCTGTCCCGCCTTCATGCGGTGAGCTTGCGGTAGCGGATGCGGTGGGGCGTGTCGGCGTCGGCGCCGAGGCGGCGGTGGCGGTCGGCTTCGTAATCCTGGTAGTTGCCCTCGAACCACACGGCACGCGAGTCGCCTTCGAACGCGAGCATGTGCGTCGCGATGCGGTCGAGGAACCAGCGGTCGTGGCTGATCACGACGGCGCAGCCGGCGAAATTCACCAGCGCTTCCTCGAGCGCTCGCAGGGTATCGACGTCGAGGTCATTTGTCGGCTCGTCCAGCAGCAACAGGTTGCTGCCTTTTTTCAACAGCTCCGCGAGATGCACGCGGTTCCGTTCACCGCCCGACAGCGAGCCGACCTTCCGCTGTTGTGCCGCGCCTTTGAAATTGAACCAGGACACGTAGGCGCGAGACGCGACTTTTCGCTTGCCCAGCTCGATCTCGTCGTGACCGCCTGAAATCTGGGCCCAGACGCTCTTGTCGGGATCAAGCGCATCGCGACTCTGATCGACGTAGCCGATCTGAACGGTTTCTCCAATCTTCAACGTACCGCTGTCGGGCTTTTCCTGGCCGGTGATCATTCGGAACAGCGTCGTCTTGCCGGCGCCGTTTGGCCCAATGATGCCGACGATACCGCCGCGCGGCAGCGTGAAGTCGAGACCGTCGATCAGCAGATTATCTCCGTAGCCCTTGCGCAGACCGCGCGCCGCGACGACGGTGTCGCCAAGACGGGGGCCGGGGGCGATAAAGATTTCAGCGGCTTCAATTTTTTGCGCCGTGTCTTCGCGTAACAGTTCTTCGTACGCGTTCAGGCGCGCTTTGCCTTTCGCCTGACGCGCGCGCGCCGACATCCGAATCCATTCAAGCTCGCGCTCCAGCGTTCGCTGACGGCGGGTTTCAGTTTTTTCCTCCTGGGCCAGGCGGTTCTGTTTCTGCTCGAGCCACGAGGAATAGTTGCCTTCCCAGGGAATGCCGCGGCCGCGATCCAGTTCGAGAATCCAGCCGGCAACGTTGTCGAGGAAGTAGCGATCGTGTGTCACCGCCACGACCGTGCCCGCATAGTCCTTCAGGAAGCGCTCGAGCCAGGCGACCGATTCCGCGTCGAGATGGTTGGTGGGCTCGTCGAGCAGCAACAGATCGGGCGACTGCAGCAGCAGTCGGCACAGCGCCACGCGGCGGCGTTCACCGCCCGACAGTTTCGATACCTCGGCGTCGGCAGGCGGCAGCCGAAGCGCGTCCATAGCCAGCTCGAGCCGCGAATCAAGGTCCCAGGCGTTCGACGCCTCGATCTTGTCTTGAATCTTCGACTGTTCGTCGAGGACCTTGTCCATCTCTTCGGGTGACAGATCCTCTCCGAGCTTGGCGTTGACCTCATCGTACCGCGCCAGCAGTGCCTTGATCGGCGCGACGCCTTCTTCGACGTTCCCGCGCACATCCTTCGCGGGATCGAGCCGTGGCTCCTGGTGAAGAAAGCCGACTGAAATGCCGGAGGCGGGAAAGGCTTCGCCGATGAAACTGGTGTCCTCGCCGGCCATGACCTTCAGCAACGAGCTTTTCCCGGCGCCGTTCAGACCGAGCACGCCGATCTTCGCGCCGAAATAAAAAGAGAGCCAGATGTCTTCGAGTACTTTGGTGTCGGGCGCGTGCACCTTCCCGAGACCCTTCATCGTGTAGATAAATTGGGGCATAGTGTCGTGAGATTGCAGACTGTAGATTTCGAATGTCAGATTAGAGGGAACTGCTAGGCGGCGACAACAACCACACCCGCGACCCTAGAGCGTACAATCTCCGTCCGGAACGTGCAACCCTGGCTGACGAAGGGCCAATCGGTTTGAAATCTGCGATCTGCAATCAGAAATCAGCAGTCTCATGATCCGAAGGATCATCCACGTCGATATGGACGCGTTCTACGCGTCGGTCGAACAGCGCGACAATCCGTCGCTTCGCGGCAAGCCGCTCGCCGTCGGCGGCCAGCCGAATCAACGCGGCGTGGTCGCCGCCGCCAGCTACGAAGCGCGCGCATTCGGCGTCCATTCCGCGATGTCGATGACGCACGCCGTACGTCTCTGTCCCTCGCTGACGATCGTCCGTCCCAACTTCGCCCGCTACAAAGCCGCCTCGCAAGCGGTCTTTAGCATCTTCCGCGAGGTCACGGCGCTGGTCGAGCCGCTCTCGCTCGACGAAGCGTATCTCGACGTGACCGAGAACGCCTGGCAGGAGCCGCTGGCGACGCCGGTTGCCCGAAGATTGAAGGAGCGAGTCCGCGCGGAGACCGGCCTGACGGCGTCTGCCGGTGTCGCGCCGAACAAGTTTCTGGCAAAAATCGCGTCGGGTTGGAAGAAGCCGGACGGGTTGACCGTCATCAGCCCGGAACGCGTCGAGCCGTTTCTCCAAAAGCTACCGGTCGATGCGCTGTGGGGCGTCGGTCCGGTCACGGCCAGGAAACTGCGGGCGCGTGGCATCGATCGCCTGGTCGACGTGCGAGCCGTCGACCCGGACATGCTTCGCGAGGCCGTCGGCGGCCTCTCCGACTGGCTGAGACAGTTGGCTCAGGGCGTGGACGAGCGGCCGGTTGTCCCCAACCGCGAAACAAAATCGTCAGGTTCGGAAAACACCTATCCGGAGGACCTGACCGATCTCAACCAGATTCGTGAAGAAATCACCGACATGGCCGGCCACGTCGTCAGCTGGCTGGCGCGCAAGGCGTTGCTGGCTCGCACGGTGACCATCAAAGTCCGCTATCACGACTTCACCACGGTGACGCGCAGTCACTCGACGTCGCCGTCGCGAGATGCCGCCGCCCTGATCGCCCGGGCCGTACAATTGCTCGACAAAACCGACGCGGGACGCCGGCCCGTTCGTCTGCTCGGGGTCAGCGTCCACAACTTCTGCGGCGACGGCGATGTGGCTGAACCTCCAGATCGATTGCCGTTTGAGAGCGACCAAGGCGTCACCGACAGTTAAGGGCCCCAAGGCCCTTCGTGCCATTTTGGTGACTCCCGGCTAGCGGGTCGTGACTTAGTGCGAGGTTGTTGATACCGTAGAGGCCTCGCGGCTGCTGATTCATATTTGCCTCCACGTCCTGTCCGTCCGAGACATGGAGAGTCAGGAACGAGATGCTCAAAGGAACTCGGAACGGAATACTGAAACGCATTCAGCCGGTGAGCATCCACGGACAAGTGTCGTGGGATGTGTTCTTTGCCGACCTCGAAGATCCCGACGGTCAGGTCCACAACGCGCGCATCGGCCCCGAGGCCGTTACCGGCAACATCGAGCCCGGCGATCGGATTCAGATTGAGTATCTGGTCGGCGTTCCGGTGAAAATCACACTGGTCAGCGCGGTGTGATGATCCGAACCGTGCGCAGGTCGATCCGCTCATTCGGCGTTTCCCCGGTTCGCGGTGCCGCTTCGATGGTCTCGACCGCAGTCATACCTTCCACCACTCGACCAAACGCGGTGTAAACGCCGTCGAGAGCGGTTGACGCTCCCGTACAAATGAAAAACGACGTCGAGGCACTGTCGGCCGCATCGCCCCGTGCCATCGAGACGATGCCTTTCACATGCTTCGTATCGTTGAACTCCGGCTGCAAATTGTGGACGACCTTCTGCTGTTTCTCGGTCAACGGTGCCGTTCGCGACGATAACGCGCCGGTCTGAATCACAAATCCCGGGGCCACACGATGAAACGCCATGCCGTTGTAGACACCGGCATCGGCCAAACGCAGAAATTGCCGGACCGTTTCGCGCGCCTTGGTCGGAAAGAACTCGATCGTAATCGGACCGGCACTCGTATCGAGCACGGCCCGATACTTCGCCAACTCCTCGGCTGATTCGGTGATGAACCGATCCGCCGGCGTATCGCGAATCAGCACATGCGTGATTTCGGCGCGGTCCACCACGAGACCTGCCGCATCGACCGGCATCTCTGAAATCTTCAGCAGCGCTTCCATGCCGTCCGACACGTGGCCGAACACGGTGTATTGCCCGTCGAGTGCCGGCTGGTCAGCGAGCACGACAAAAAACTGCGCACCGGCGCTATCGGGCTTTCCGGGAATCGTCACGGCGGCCACCGATCCGCGCGTCATCTTCGCCGCATGGGCCTCGGCCTTGACCGCGTTGAGGCCGCCGGTGCCGTACTGGCTGCGCTTTGCCGGATCCTTCGATATCGGATCGCCGCCTTGAACCATGCCGTACTTGATCGCGCGGTGGAAAACGGTGCCATCGTATCCACCCTGCTGCGCGACCTGAATGAAATACGCGACCTGATTCGGCGCGGCATCAGCCGCCAGATCGACGATCACGGTTCCGGCCGCCGTCTCGATCACGGCCTGCTGCGGCGAGGTCTGAGCCGCCAGCGTCGAGCTGAAACCCGACACGACGAGTGCAAGCTCTGACATGAGCCACAGGAATCTCAGAGTCCTCCGGGTCATCGCCCTTCCTTTGCGGATCGCAGCATGTTCTGCGTGCTCAGCGGCCAACGTCAATCCGTTCTTCGAGGCCATGCTCAACGTCCTTCGATGATGCGGGCCGCGTGGTAGATGTAATGAAGGCTCGAGATCAGCGTGATCGCAAGCGACGCATACACGAGCGCGTCCACCATCAGCGAGTGATATCCAAGGTAGTTGTAGAACATCGCCACGACGGCCGTCATCATGTATGTGGCCGTCGCCACCTTGCCGAAAAACGAGGGACGAAAGGTCCTCGGGCCGATCGCCAGGTTGACGATGGCCACGGTGCTCACGATGACGACATCACGACTGATGATCAGCACAGTCAGCCAAATTGGCAAGGGGTTCGCGAGACCGAGCCAGGGCACGGTCAGCACGATAAACGTGCTCAACGCAAGCAGCTTGTCGGCCATCGGATCGAGCCATGCGCCCAGATTGCTTTTCTGATCCGACCATCGCGCCGTCAGTCCGTCCAGCGCGTCGGTCAGGCACGCGGTCGCGAACACAATCAGCGCCCACCCGAAATGGCCATAGATGACCAGAATCACGAAGGCGGGAATCAGCATGATACGCAGCAGCGTCAGCTGATTCGCGACGGTCAGCACGTTCATCGTCGGCTGGCGCCAACACCTGACGAGACGCTGGCCATCGCGCGGAGGTGTTCGATCGCCTCGACGGCTTCGCTGCCGGTGACCACGCGGGTTGGCTCAAATGACCCGTCTGGCGCCGCCGTCATGACACCGGCCGCGACGGCAGTCGACGCCGCTGGATACGCCAGATGACCGGCCGAGATGTCGGTGAATCGTCCGCGGGCGTTGGCCCAGGTTCGGGCCTGTGCCGGCGATACGACCGCGACTTTCGCGAGCAGCCGCGTCATCGCCTGCGCGAAGTCGACGCGACGAACCACCGTGCGCGGCTGAAAGGTGTGGTTGACGAACGGATCGAGCACGCCGGCCCGCGTCACCGCCAGAATCCAGCTCTCGGCCCAGTGGCCGCGAATGTCGGTCATCACGCCGGCATCGCGGGCGCGGGTGACCTGCAGGAGCGGAGCCAACCGGACGCCGATGAGCGCTGCCAAGTCGCCACGTGTGATCTGCGGAGCCGATTCGATCGCCCGGTACTCGGCGGGCAGACGGGCAACCTCGGCGCGCGTGGTCATCGCATTTCGCTTGGCCTCGATCCGCTCGTTCGGTTCGATCGCCAACGCGTCGTTGTACGCCTTCAGCGCCGCGTCGAAATCGTTGCGCGCATCGAGAATTTGGGCGATTTCGGCCAGTGACGCCGCGTCACTGACGTCGAGGGACGCAGCCTTCCGGAAGTCGGCCAAGGCCGCGTCGGCGTCGCTATGGTCGCGCTCGACGGCACCGCGTTCCCGGTACAGAAATCCGGTTTCCGGCGAATGATCAATCGCCACGCGGTAGGCACGCAGCGCGTCGTCGGCCTTGCCCGATTGTGCGGCCTGCCGGGCCGCGTTCACGTCGCGCTCGACCGCGCGGAATCGGAGCACCTCGATCCGACGCGTGAGGTCGGTCAACGACGGGTCGGCCGTGAACGCCGCCTGCAACGCCTCGATCGCTTCGCCTTCGCGATTCAGCGCGACGAGCGCGTCGCCTCTTCCAGCCAGCGCCGGTGCGTAATTGCCGCGCCGGCTGAGCGCGCGATCGAACCGCGCCAGCGCGCTCTTCGGATCCTTTTGCGCGAGCTGCACGTATCCGCCGGTCGTTTCCGCCGGATAAAACCCGGCCGACAGCTTCAATGCGACGGCCACCTCACGATCGGCGTTGCGCAAATCGCCCGCTTGAAGAAATTGCCAGGCGCGATCCTCGTTGCTCGCCGCCGGGAGAGCGGCGAGGTCGGCGGGAACCACAGGCCGGACGAAATCTGGAAAGTGCGGCGTGGTGACTGCCGGCAACGCGACCATCGTCGTCTTCTCGGCGCAGGCCATCGTGACGACAAGCATTCCGATCGCTACGAGGCCAGGCGCTCTCCGCATCGCGGAAAAATTTTACCTCTTTGACAGGTCGAGCCGAGCGAGAAGGCGACGAGGCACGTCGGCGACGATCGACACTTGGCCGTCGCGCGTTTCGTGGACGAGCACCCGGGCGTGGCGATACAACCGGGCGATGCGCTCGGTGTCGGCGGGATCCGCTGGGTCGAACATCACGGTGATCCGACGAACGTCGAGCGCCAATCGCGACGCCATCGTTTCGACCAGCTCATCGACGCGCGCACCGGTGAGCGCCGAAATGCACACGGCGGCCGGATCCCGTTGCTGGAGGCGTGTCCGCTCGTCGGCCGTCAGCTGGTCCGTTTTGTTGTAAACCTCGACGAGCGGCACTCCCGTCGCACCAACCTCTTCGAGCACGCCTTGGACCGCCGCCATGCGGCGCTCGCGATCTGCCGCCGCCGCGTCGATCACGTGCAACACCAGGTCGGCTTCCGACACCTCTTCGAGCGTGGCGCGAAAGGCCGCGACCAGCGCGTGCGGCAGCCGGTCGATGAAGCCGACGGTATCTGAGATGAGGAGCTCGCCGCGACCCGGAAGCCGCACCTGACGGACCAGCGGATCGAGTGTGACAAACAGCGCGTCCGACGCCTCCGCGCTGGCGTCGGTCAAGAGATTGAACAGCGTCGTCTTGCCCGCGTTCGTGTACCCAACCAGGGCGACGGTGGGCACGGCGGCCTTGTGACGGCGCTCGCGCAATTGCGCGCGGCGTTTTCGCACATGCTCGATGTCTTCGGACACCACGTGGATTCGCGTCCTGATCCGTCGCCGATCGGTTTCGAGTTTCGTTTCGCCAGGGCCCCTCGTGCCGATCCCGCCGCCCAATCGCGACAGCGCCGCAGCTGAGCCGACCAGCCGCGGCAGGAGGTAGCGCAGCTGCGCGAGCTCGACTTGCAGCTTCCCTTCCCGTGTTCGCGCGCGGCGCGCAAAGATATCCAGAATCAATTGCGTACGGTCGATGACTTTTCGACCGACGATCGCTTCGATCTCTCGCAGTTGCGCCGGCGTCAGCTCGGCATCGAAGACGACCACATCAACCGCGGTTTCGGCACACGTCGCGGCGAGCCCTTCGATCTTTCCCGCGCCGAGATATGTCGACGGATCTGGTTTCGGCCGTTCTTGCAGCACGCGCAGGACGACGTGCGCACCGGCCGCTTCTGCGAGCCCGGCGAGCTCTTCGAGCGAGCGCTCGGCTTCGAGACGCCGCGCCCGCCCGGAAACGAGGCCGACGAGCGCCGCCTTCTCAGTCGGGGCTACTCGCGCTGCGCGCATGCCCTCACGTCTTCCCACGCCACCGCGCCCGCGCGAATCAAACGCACATCCACATGCGTCACGTCGACAATCGTTGACGCGGGTCCGCCCGGCGTTGTGCCGGAATCGAGCAGCACGTCCACGCCGTTCGAGAGGCGATCCGCCACGTCATCCGGGTCATCGGTGGCAGGCTGCCCGCTGAGGTTCGCGCTAGTAGCCGTGATCGGCCGGTCGAAGGTGGCTGATAGTGCCCGCGCCACTGCATGCGAGGGTACACGGATGCCGATCGTTGAGCCGCCGGCGGTCACCTCGGGCGCCAGCGCGCGGGGCGCGTGCATGACGAGCGTCAGCGGCCCGGGCCAGAATCGTTCGGCAAGGCGGGTTGCGGTGGCGTCCATCTCACCGATCCATTGCCGCACTTGGCGAATATCGGCGGCGATCAATGGCAGCGCCCGATCGGTATCGCGGCCCTTGAGAGTAAAAATGCGCGCCACAGCGGCAGGATTCCACGGATCTACCGCCAGCCCGTAGAGCGTGTCGGTAGGAATGGCCACCACGCCGCCCTTTCTCAGCGTCGCCGCAGCGTGCGCAATCGCCGTTGGATCCGGCCGAACCGGATCCACCACGACTCGTGTCATTCCTAGAAAATGATTCTGACGTTTTTCGAGGGCGAGACGTGGATGCTGTCGATGAACCGGATCTGATGCGGATCGTTTTGCATGATCACCGAGCTGGTCCGGACGCCGTCGCCGAAGAATCGAACGCCCTTCATCAAGGTGCCGTCGGTCACGCCGGTTGCGGCGAAGATCACACGTGCGCCAGGCGCGAGATCGTCCGACCGATACACCTTGCTGAAGTTGGTGATGCCCATCGCGCGGCAGCGCTGTTCATGTTCGGGCTTCGTGACGACCAGTCGGGCAAAGATTTCGCCATTCAGGCAGCGCATGGCGGCTGCGGTGAGAACACCCTCCGGCGCCCCGCCTGTTCCCATGACCGCGTGGACACCGGAGCCAACGACCGCCGCGGCGATTCCAGCCGACAGGTCGCCGTCGCCAATCAGCCGGATGCGCGCGCCGGTTGCCCGAATTTCGTTAATCAGCTGTTCGTGCCGGGGCCGGTCGAGAACAATGACGACGAGGTCGTCGACTTTGCGGCCGAGGCAACGGGCGATGGCGTTGAGATTGTCGGCGACAGGCGCGTCAAGACTCACGTCGCCTTTTGAGCTCGGACCGACGACAAGCTTTTCCATGTAGAGATCGGGGGCGTGCAAAAGTCCGCCCTTGCTCGAAGCTGCCAGCACCGCGATGGCATTGGAGGCGCCGGTCGCGCACAGATTGGTGCCCTCCAACGGATCCACTGCGATGTCGACCTGTGGAAACCCGGCGGCCGCCGAACCGCGCAACGCATGTGCCAGGCCCACTTTTTCGCCGATGTAGAGCATCGGTGCTTCATCACGCTCGCCTTCGCCGATGACAATCGTGCCGTCGATCGGTACCGAGTCCATCACCTTTCGCATCGCCTCGACCGCAACCTGATCGGACTTATGACGGTCGCCCTGGCCCATGGTGTGGGCGCAGGCAATAGCGGCCTGTTCGACGACTCGCAGGAATTCGAGAGAAAGATCTGCATCCATGTCGATTCGACTCCTACGATCGATGCGCGGGAAGGTCGCACCGCGTCGGACGATCGGTGCGATAGCCGAGAAGGTAGTCGGCTTGCATGATTTTGTGAATTTCGCGCGTGCCCTCGTAAATCACCGCGCCCTTGCAGTTGCGATAGAAGCGTCCGACCGGGTACTCGTCGGAATATCCATTGGCGCCATGGATCTGGACGGCGTCACCGGCCGCGCGTTCCGATGCGACGGTGGCAAACCACTTGGCGAGCCCCGTCTCACGCGTGTTCCGGCGACCCTGGTTTTTCAAACATCCGGAACGCAGCCACAACAGTCGAGCCGCTTGGTAATCCGATTCCATCTGCGCGATCATTTCTTTCACGAGCTGATGCTGGCCGATTTCAACGCCGAACGTGTAGCGCTCTTTCGCGTATTTCACGCTCGCGTCGCGGCAGGCGCGGATAAGCCCCGTGGCGCCGGCGGCGACCGTGAACCGCCCCTGATCGAGCCCGAACATCGCGATCTTGAATCCCTCGCCGAGCCGGCCGACGAGATTTTCTTCGGGCACCTCGACTTCGTCCATCTTGAACCAGCCGGTGTTGCCGGCAAGGATGCCCCACTTTTCCTTCATCGGGCCGGACGAAAATCCTTTGAATGTGCGCTCGACCATGAAAGCGCTCAGTCCTCCCGGATCCCGTAACTTCTTCTTCTCGAGATCGGTCCAGGCGAACACCAGAAAGTGGTCCGCGACGTCGGCGAGCGAAATCCACGATTTTTCGCCGCTGAGCACGTAGCGGGCGCCTTTCTTTATCGCTGTTGTCTGAATGGCGCGGACGTCGCTCCCGGCACCAGGCTCGGTCAGCCCATATCCAGAGATCTTGCGTCCCTGCGCCTGTGGCACGAGATAACGCTGCTTTTGTTCCTCGGTTCCCCACGACAGCAGGGTGAGGCAGTTCAGCCCGGCGTGCACAGACATAATCACGCGCAACGACGTGTCGACGTACTCGAGTTCCTCGCTTGCGATACCCAGACAGACGTAATCCATTCCGGCGCCACCGTACTGTTGCGGCACGGAAATTCCGAGCAGTCCAAGCTTGGCCATGCCGCCGAGCACGCGATCGCGGTCGAAGCGGTGATGACGGTCGTCGTCCTTGATATGCGGCGCGATCTCACGCGCGGCCCACTCACGAACCGACTGCTCGAGCAACTGCTGTTCGTCTGTCAGATCGAAGCTGATCATATGAGCCCGGAATCGTATCACGCGCTCCGGCGAAGCTGCACCACCGCGCCGCGGCCAAGGCCGAGCGTGGCGGCGGCGCTTCCGCCGCTGATGGCGATCTCCAGCCGGTCGGTGCTGCCCACGAGCGCGCACAATTCGCCGGCCGAGACGTCGGCGTAGGTCGAGACGATCCGAGGGATCACGTGTGCTCCGACCCGTACGCTCACCGTTCCCGAGATCCGCCTAAGCATCCGGTCGTCCACATTCGTAATCAGATTCCCAAAGCGGTCCACGCGCAGCACTTCGCCGTCCACGCCGTCGTCTTGGACACGGGGCCTCGGCACATCGAGATGGACCAAAGACGCAGCCGGCCGACCCAGCGCGCTCAGTTGAATCTCGTTGGCCAGCCATGCCGCCGCCGGCGCGAATCGATCGCGGCCTTCGAAGGTCTTGCTGATCGTCGGCCTCGCATAGCGCGGATCGGTCAGCTCCACCGCACTCGGCGGCGGCGTTTCGTCGAGCGCGACCGAGAGGACCCCGTTGTCTGGCGCCACAAATCGATGGTCGCCGGCCTCGACGGCAATGGCTCGCCGTCTCGAACCAACACCAGGATCGACGACGACGAGAAAGATTGTTCCGGATGGAAAATACCGGTACGCGGCGGCCAGCGCCAACGCGGCGCCGAGCACGTCCTGCGGCGCAACGTCGTGTGAAATGTCCACCAGTGTCGCCTGCGGACAGATACCGAGGATCACGCCCTTCATCGTGCCGACGTAGTGGTCGTGGAGACCGAAATCGGTGAGCAGCGCGATCAGCGGCCGCGCCATGACGGGCTAGCGCGTCTCGTAACTCGGCTTGCGGAACAAGATCTCGCGAATATTGTTTTTCATCAAAAAGGAATCCGAGACCCGCAGGCCGGTGAAGAGCCGGATGATATCGCGGTTCAGTAGCACTGCCTGGCGGCCGCGTACGGCCGGGTAGGTCCGGTACTTCAAGTTGGTTTCATCCGCGATCACGAACTTCGTATAGGTCGTTTCGCGCGGCAGGATGTTCCCGAAAAAGGCGAGCAACGCGCCCTCGGATCTGAGGACGCGCGTGAGCTGATCGGCGAGCGCCTGCGCGGAGGGACGGTCGAGATAGTCGATGAGATCCCAACAGATGATGCCGTCGATGGTCCCGTCTGCCTGCGGAAACCGCCGCGACAGAAACGCGGGAAATTCTTCCATCTTGCCGGTTCGGGCGTGGCGCTCGAGCTCGGCGTAGATGTCCTCGATGAAAATCTTGCAGCCGATTTGCTCGCCGAAGAAGCTCACGTTGCTGCCAACGACCGGTCCCAGATCAATCAGTTTGGGCGACTCGCGACCGGTCAGCGCCGACAGCAGTTTCCTGAGAGCTTTGGTGGCGAAGAGCGGTTCGTCGACAGGGACGTCAACCGGCGGACGAATCTCCGGTTCCGGTCGACGCGGCGCGAGGCGATCGAGAAGGCCCACTTACGTGTGAGTAGTCGAAGTTAAGAATGATGAATTGAGCATCAAGAACAAGAGGAACTAAGAATCAAGAACCGCACGCGATTCTCAATTCTTAATTCCCAATTCTCACCTATACGCGCCAGCTCCGCTACGCTCCGACGCGCGCTGCCTGCGGCGCCGGGGCCGCGGCTGGCGTGGCGGCGGCCGTCGGCTTTGCCGCGGCCTGAGCCGGCGGTGCGGCCTTGCGCTGCATGTCCACGCTGCCGCGGAAATGCGCGCCTTCCGCAATCGCAACTCTCGGCGAGACGATGTCGCCATCGACCGACCCGTTGTCGCGAATATCGACTTTCTCGCTTGCGGTGACGTTGCCGGTGACTTCGCCAAGAACGATCACCGACTTCGCGAACACTTGCGCCTTGATGCGCCCGTTCGCACCGATCGTCAGGATGTGATCGCGGAGCTGAATCGTGCCTTCGACCTGACCCTCGATGGTGAGATCTTCGCTGCCGTTAAGCTCGCCCTTGATGACGACGGATTTTCCGATATTCACGTTGTCCCTCTCCCTGTTCTGGCTCGCTTCCGCGCGAGGAGCAGGTGCTCCCGCCGGCGCGGGTGCCTGAGGCGCCTGCGGCGCCGCCGGTTGTCCGCTCGCCGGGCGGACCGCTTCATCCCGTTTCCACATGTAAACCTCCGCCTGTCCTGTGACTGGGGGCGTTAGGGTGTCTGCCTGCTGAGCTTCGCTCGTGAGGCGGAGCCAGTATAGGACCCGTCGGAACGCTTGTCTAGTCCTTTTCTTACCTATAGTTAGCGGGAATGCTACAATGAACGATTCACCGTGCGTGTCTACTTCGACTACAACGCCACGACCCCCCTCGCGCCGGAAGTAATCGAGGCGACAACGGCTGCCTCACGTGATCTTTTCGGCAATGCGTCGAGCGTTCATCACTTCGGTCAGCAGGCCAAGGCGGCGATCGACGACGCCAGGTCGGCAATCGCGACCCTCATCAATGGCGATCCCTCCGAAATCGTCTTCACCAGCGGCGGCACCGAATCAGACAATTTCGCGATTCGCGGCGCGGCCGAGGCCTTCGAAGCCGCAGGGCGACGCCATCTGATCGCGACGGCGATCGAACACGAAGCGGTCTTGAACACTTTGAAAGCGCTGGCGCGTCGTGGTTCAAGAACCACGCTCGTGCCGGTCGACCACTCGGGCATCGTGTCGCCAGATCGCATACGGGAGGCGATCTCGCGAGAGACGGCGGTCGTCTCCGTGATGCACGCGAACAACGAAATCGGCACGATCCAACCGATTGCACCGATCGCCGCGATTGCCCACGAGCACGGTGCGCTGATGCACACCGACGCGGTACAGTCGATTGCGAAGATCCCGGTCGACGTCCGGGCGCTCGGCGTGGACCTGTTGTCGCTGTCGGCGCACAAGTTCAGCGGTCCCAAGGGCGTCGGCGTGTTGTGGATCAAGCGCGGCACGAGGATGCTGCCGATTCTCACCGGCGGCAAACACGAGAGAAACCGGCGCGCCGGGACCGAGAACGTGCCGGCGATCGTTGGCCTCGGTGTCGCGGCCCGTCTCGCCGCTAATAAGCTGGAGGCCGAGGCACGGCGCCTGGCCACGCTCCGGGATCACCTGGAGCAAGGCATTCTGGCGCGGGTTTCAGGCACCGTCGTCAACGGCGATCCGCACGCCAGGGTGCCCAACACAACCAATATCAGCTTCGAGCGAGTCGAAGCCGAGAGCTTGTTGATTGCGCTTGACCTCGATGGGATTGCGGTCTCAACCGGTTCCGCCTGCTCCTCGGGTACGCTGGAACCCTCGCACGTGCTGCGCGCGATGGGACTCTCCACGCATCGTACGCAGAATTCGCTTCGCTTCAGCCTCGGGCAGTTCTCGACCGAAGCCGAAGTCGAGCGAGTCGTGGACGCGCTGCCGCGACTGGTTGAGAAACTGCGCAGCCTCACAAAGAGTTCGGTCGGGCCCAGAGCCTAACGCCGCGTACCTATGCGTATCGTCGTTGCCATGTCGGGGGGAGTGGATTCATCCGTCGCTGCGGCCTTGCTCGCCGAGCAGGGTCACGATGTGATTGGTATATCCATGCA
>DASXOZ010000046.1 GCA_036493895.1 Candidatus Binatia bacterium
TGGCCGGGTAGAACTGGTAGGCGCCCTGCTCGCCGTCCTCGCCGATCAGCATGTCGCAGACCATCGCGAGGCGGTTCTCCTCGGGGTTGAGCGAGCACAGGCCGTTGGACAGCTTTTCGGGCAGCATCGGGATCACGCGGCGCGGGAAGTACACCGAGGTCGCGCGCTCGTAGGCGTCGTCGTCCAGCGGCTCGCCGGGCTTGACGTAGTGGCTGACGTCGGCGATGGCGACCACGAGGCGCCAGCCGGCGGAGGCCGCCTTGCCGCGGCCCGACTTGAAGGGCTCGCAGTAGACGGCGTCGTCGAAGTCGCGCGCGTCCTCCCCGTCGATGGTCACGAGCGGCACGTCGCTGAGGTCGATGCGATGCCTGGCATCGGCCGCGCGCACGTGGTCGGGCAGCAGCGCCGTCTGCGCCAGCGTCTCGGCCGAGAAGCGGTACGGCACCTCGTACTTGCGCACCGCGATCTCGATCTCCATCCCGGGGTCGTCGATCTCGCCGAGCACTTCGGTGATGCGGCCGACGGGCTGCGAGTACATCGACGGCGGCTCCGTGAGCTCCACCGCCACGACCTGGCCCGCCACCGCGGAAGCGATGGCGTTCTTCGGGATCAGGATGTCCTGCCCGTAGCGCCGGTCCTCGGGCGCCACGAGCCAGGCGCCGCTCTCGCACAGCAGGCGTCCGATGATGGGCGAGCGGCGCCGCTCGACGATCTCCAGCACGCGCCCTTCCGGCCGGCCCTTGCGATCGAAGCGCTGGATGCGCACGCGCACGCGGTCGCGGTGCAGCACGGAGCGCATCTCCTGCTGCGAGAGATAGATGTCCGTTTCGTTGTCGTCGCGGCGCACGAAGCCGTGCCCGTCGCGGTGGCCGATGACCGTTCCTTCGGCCTCGCTCATCAGCGTGCCGCCCAACGCGGCCGCACTTGCAGTTGTTGTCGTTTTAATGATAGTATCCTTGTCTTCGCTTTATTGGGCCGCCTTATACGTCTAGTGACGTGAGGCAGTGCTCCTCGATATTCAAGAAGCGAAATGTACCTGCCCAGATGGCGGAATTGGTAGACGCACTAGTTTCAGGTACTAGCGCTTAACGGCGTGGAGGTTCGAGTCCTCTTCTGGGCACCACGGCACAACAAGAAGATTCTCCGAAGAAGAATGCGAGCGGCCTTGCGGGCAATCCGCAAGGCCGCTTTTTTGTCGCGTCCTTCGGGCCTGTTCCGCGGTTCAGCAGATTCGCGGCTTCGCCCAAGAAGCCGATCACTCAATCGGGCCTTGCATGGCGCCTGGCCAGCGCTTCGATGTCCATGCCGTCGTATTCCTCGAAGGGCTGGTGGATCCATGGGCTCGTCGGCAGCTTCTCGACGAAGAAGTCCGGCGTGTAGGTCGAGGCCGCCTTCGTCCACAGCACCGCCGAGCGCAGCTCGGCGATCGCGGCCAGCGTGCGCAGGCGCTCCATCACCGCGGCCAGCGTCACTCCCGAATCGGCCAGGTCGTCGACCAGCAGGACCCGGCCACCCAGCTCCCCTTTGGGCATCGTCACGAACTTGGCCAGGTCGAGCCGGCCCTGCAGCGTGCCGTTCTCCGCGCGGTACGAACTGGTCGACATGATGGCCAGCGGCTTGTCGAAGATGCGCGAAAGCAGGTCGCCCGGCCGCAGGCCGCCGCGCGCCAGGCACAGGATCTGGTCGAACTCCCAGCCCGACGCTTGGACCTGCAGCGCCAGGCGCTCGATGAGTTCGTGGTATTCGGCCCACGAGACGTAGAGGTGCTTGCCGTCGTCGGTGAGCATCGATTGCAGTTCCTCGCGCTTCGTGGGGAGACGCGCCTTCAGGCGCGGTACGGGTGCCTGAGCAGGATCGTGTGCACCCGATCCGGACCGGTGGACACCATGTCGATCGGTGCGCCGATGAGTTCCTGCACGCGCTCGAGGTAGCGCTGCGCACTGCGCGGAAGCTGGCCCCAGTCGGTGAGGCCGAACGTGCTCTCGGCCCAGCCCGGGTAGGTCTCGTAGATCGGCTCGCAGCGCGCGACGTCGTCGGCATCCAG